>CAYNDN010000134.1:8952-10041 GCA_964395075.1 uncultured Lentimicrobiaceae bacterium
AAATTGATGAATGCAATTGGTGAAATTGTTTATTACGAAAACAATATCGATGTATTCGGAACTATGAGCAAGCAAATCCGCACCTCAGGATTGGCTAACGGTGTTTATTACCTTAGGCTTACAGGAGAAACGGTGAATGGTTTCCAAAAGATTGTTATTCGCAAGTAAGCAAAACATAAAATAATCAACAAAAAGGGGCTGGATTTTTCCGGTCCCTTTTTTTTTGATCCGTGCATGCACATTTTTACAGGCAAATAATCTCAATTGTACTAACTTTTCTATATTTGTTGAATCTTGAAATTAAATTGCGGCAAAAATGAATTTGAAGGAAGATAAACGAATTGTAATGACTTTGGATGCCGGCGGAACAAACCTCGTTTTTTCAGCCATCCAAGGGGGAGAAGAAGTTGTTGAACCGATAACTTTACCATCGCAGGCAGAGTTGTTGGAAGAAATCTTAAACCGTATCATTCAGGGGTTTGAAGAGGTAAAGGCAAAGCTGAAAGAGGCACCGGTTGCTATAAGTTTTGCTTTTCCTGGACCTACTGAATATGAATTGGGGGTTATTGGAAACCTAGAAAATTTGCCGCTTTTCCGTGGTGGGGTAGCATTGGGACCAATGCTTCAGGAAAAATTTGAAATTCCTGTTTATATCAATAATGATGGTGACCTATTTACCTACGGTGAAGCGATTGGCGGACTTTTGCCTGAAATAAACAAAAAACTGGAAGAAGCCGGTAGCCCAAAAAGATACAACAATTTGTTTGGTGGGACCTTCGGTACCGGGTTCGGCGGAGGAATTGTGAGCCAAGGTGAACTTTTTACCGGCGATAACTCAGCTCAGGGCGAGATCAACAGGATGCGAAGTAAGGTGCACCCTTTTTATAGCGTAGAGGAAACAGTGAGTATTCGCGGCATTAGAAAAGCTTATGCCCGCGAAACAAAGATAGATGAAGTGATGGTTCCAACACCACAATCCATTTTCGAAATCGGGATGGGTAAAGTAGAGGGAAATCGTGAAGCAGCCCGAAAGGTATTTAAGAAGTTTGCCCTTGCAGCAGGTGATGCGCTTGCCAACGCAATTACACT
>CAYNDN010000135.1:0-1492 GCA_964395075.1 uncultured Lentimicrobiaceae bacterium
TGGCATGAACGTGGTAGGCGATCTGTTTGGCTCCGGGAAGATGTTTCTGCCGCAGGTGGTGAAAAGTGCCCGCGTAATGAAGAAAGCCGTGGCCGTGCTGCTGCCCTACATCGAGGCAGAAAAGCAGGAATCCGGCAAAAGCCACTCCGCCGGCAAAGTGCTGCTGGCCACCGTAAAGGGTGATGTGCACGACATTGGGAAAAATATTGTGGGCGTGGTGCTGGCCTGCAATAATTTTGAAGTAATCGACCTGGGGGTGATGGTGCGTGCAGAAAAAATCCTGCAAACTGCCATGGATGAAAATGTGGATGTTGTTGGGCTCAGCGGCCTGATCACACCATCGCTGGAGGAAATGGTGCATGTGGCGCAGGAGATGACCCGCCGCGAAATGAATGTGCCGCTGCTCATCGGCGGAGCCACAACTTCCGAAATCCATACGGCTGTAAAGATTGAACCCAATTATGCCCCGCCGGTAATTCATGTGAAGGATGCCTCCAAAAGTGTGGGCGTGGTTGCAAGCCTGCTGTCCAAAGATCAGAAAGAAAACTTTGCTGCCGGTTTCCGGGATAAATATGATAACATCCGCGAAAAGCACGAAAAGAAGAAAATCGATGGGAAATACATTTCGCTGGAGGAAGCCAGGGAAAATGCCATCCAAATCGATTGGCCGAACAGCCCCATTAATAAACCCACTTTCCTCGGAAATAAATACTTCGAAAATTACGACCTGGCCGAAATCCGCGAATATATCGACTGGACCTTCTTTTTCCACTCGTGGCGCATCAACGGTAAACACCCCGCAATTTTTGATGATCCGGTAAAAGGAGAAGAAGCCAAAAAACTTTTTAATGATGCCAACGCGATGCTGGACAGGATCGTCAACGAAAATATGCTGCAAGCCAATGCCACCATTGGGTTTTACCCGGCTAAGCGGGATGGTGATGATGTGAAAGTTTTTGAAAATGAAAATGCAGCCCATCCCATCACTACCTTTTGTTTTTTAAGAAACCAACAGGAGAAACCCGAAAACATTCCCAATTTTTCGCTGGCCGATTTTGTGGCTCCCAAAAATTCCGGTATAACAGATTTTATTGGCGGATTTGCGGTAACTGCAGGCATTGGCCTTGAAAAATGGGTGGCTGAGTTTGAAGCCGACCACGACGATTACAACGCCATCATGATGAAAATCCTGGCCGACCGCCTGGCCGAAGCTTTTGCCGAGCTGATGCATGTGCGCGTACGGAAAGAGTTTTGGGGATATGCCCCGGCTGAAAACCTCTCATCCGAAGAAATCCTCCGCGAAAAATACCAGGGTATCCGCCCGGCACCCGGCTATCCGGCTTGCCCCGAGCACTCCGAAAAACGCGTTTTGTTCGATCTGCTTAAGGCGGAAGAAAAAGCAAATATCCACCTCACCGAAAACTACGCCATGTATCCGGCAGCCTCAGTAAGCGGCCATTATTTTGCCCATCCGCAGTCGCAGTATTTCAAT
>CAYNDN010000135.1:1502-9974 GCA_964395075.1 uncultured Lentimicrobiaceae bacterium
GGAAAATTTCCAAAGACCAGGTGGAGGATTATGCCAAACGCAAAAACCTCACCCCGGAACAGGTGGAGAAACTGTTGAATGTGAATTTGAATTATGAGTAGCAGTTCAGATAATTTAATATCATGAAAATGTTATTTTTGCGAAAAACAAAGCTATGCTGATCATAGGAAAAAGCGAAGTCGCCAATTGGTTGTTGCTTTCATACAAATCGGAGCAAAAAAGAGTTAATGACAAACTTGAACTTTTCGAAAAGAAACACAAGCAAAAATTTTCGGATTTCGAATTGAGCATCAAAAATTCCGAGCATGAGACTTTTGACAAATGGGATGACTATATCGAATGGAAAGCCTATCAGAAATCATTAATCGATCTGAACAATAATATCCGGGAAATCGAAAATGGACATTTTGAAGTTGCTTGAAAAAAGCAAAATTGTTGCTTCGTTTGAGGTAATCGATTTTCGCCAATTTAACAATGGATTTTATCTTAAGCTGGTCATCAAATTTATAAATAAAACGTACCTGCACACCAAAGAATACTTCGATACCTCTGAAAGAAATTACTCATTTCACTGGCAAGACGAGTCAGGGCAAATGATTTCCCGCTGGGACAATGCACCTCATTTCCCGAAATTAAGTACATTTCCGCACCACAGGCACACCAAATCTGAAGTCGTCCCCAGTAATGAAATTACCCTTGAAGAAGTTATCTCCCAGATTGAACAGCTAATTATTTGATTTCTTTTCCCATTTTTCACAATCCGGAGAAAATCTACAAAGATCAGGTGAAAGATTATACCAGGCGCAAAAACCTCACCCCGGAGCAGGTAGAGAAACTGCTGAATGTGAATTTGAATTATAGGTAGGCCGTAGCATTTGGAGAGGGTTTATAATAATAGATATCGCCATGCCGGGACTACATCAATTGTTCTTCCATCCTTTTCGATTGTATCTGAATGATTCCTGGAAACGAGGGTTGCTTTTGTTATTCCGTTTTCTTCCATCGCCTGAACCAGTGCTCTGATTTCACGCTTCTTTGTGTTTTCGTCTTCTATATCCCAGGCTACCTGTACCAGGTGAGGTGTATGTTTTTCATCAAGCCAGTAAAAATCCACCTCATTTCCCTGGCGGGTTTTGTAATAATAGATTTCATTATTTTTTCTTCTCAGATGCACGAAAACCATATTTTCAAGTAAATAGCCTTTTTTCTCAGCAATGCCCGGACTCACCGAATTAACAAGGGCATGGTCGATACAATAAACCTTTTTAGGATTCAGGTTTTGTTTTGAAAATGACTTGTCGTATTTCTTAACTGTAAAGAGAAAATAAGCATCCTCAAACCAGTCGATGCTATTGGAAACAAACTCCTTACTAACCTTAAACCCCATAGATTTTAAAAATTCTGTTGCTCTGTTCAGAGTAATTAGCGATGAGCAGGAAGATAAAAGACGATATGCCAATTGCATTGTTGCTTTTGGGTGCAGCGAATCAAAACGTTCGATAATATCACGGTGCAGGATTGTTTTAAAATATTCCTGATGTACCCATCGTCTGTTCTTTTCATCAAGGTTGGCAACTTCGGGAAATCCCCCGGTATCGAAATACTTATCAAACCAGTGTTCCAGTTTATAACGTGTTTCAGATGTATGCTTCTCATACGCAACAGCATTAAACTGGAGGTACTCACTAAACGAAAAAGGATACAACTCAACTGTGATTGCCCTTCCGCGCATTTGTGTTGCTATTTCCGTTGAAAGCAATTTTGCAGATGATCCGGTAATGTAAACCTCTGCATTTTCTGTTCTTAACAGCCTGTCAACGAAAGGCTCCCAATTGTTGCACTCCTGCAGTTCATCGAAGAAACAATAGATTTTTTCGTTTTTCTTGCCCGGATAAAGTGCAAAATAGGCATCTATTGCCAGGTGCAGTTTTCCATTGCGCAATTCCAGCAGTCTGTCATCAAAAAAATTCAGGAACAGGATATTTTCCTTTTGCCGGTCTTTTTTTAAATGCTCAACCTTTTGATATATTAATGTTGATTTTCCACATCTTCTTACACCAATACAAACGGTGGCTTTACCATCAATAACCGGTAATTCTGTTTCCCTTCCCGTGCCGGTGAAAAAATGAGATTCCTGGTTATCCAGAATTATTTCCTTGATCAGGTCTAAATTTTGCATTACCGATGATGTTTTAATAATCAGTCAGCAAAATTACTAATTATAATTTAAATCGGTAATTTTAGTTGCCGATTACACGGGGCAAACTTATTTAAAATTACATTAAAAGGTTACCCTGAATTACCGCAGGCTTTAGCCTGTGGATCAAAGAGCAAAGGAACACCTGCCCCCTCACCAGATGATTCCTGCGGAATCATCTGGTGAGGGGGGCAAAAAGGTAAAGTGCTGATAACCCACAAGCTAAAGCATGTGGTAATTCACTTATATTATGGCTATTTTGAGAGCAAGTAATTTCACAGATTCACGGGGTACTTTGATACGGGGGGATTGTTTTTTCTACTAAGGTTAGGTTTTTTGGAAATACGGTTTTATCAACTCCGGTTTCCGAACAGTATCTCTACGAAACGTGCTCCCGGCTTACCGTAAAAGATTTTTCAGAGCCTGAATTATTTAACCAACAAAAGTATAGTTGGTACTAAAATCCGCAAGAATTTTTATTAGATCAATATTATGGCATGATCCAGAAATCAAAACAACACTCATTAGAATGATTTAAAATTCGTTTAATTCGTTCAATTCGATGATAATAAAGAATATGCTTGCGGATTCGAGGTTGGTGAAAAAATTACTGATCATACTGTAAATCGGTATGAGAAAGGTCTGATTGTTATAATACGGATGTGTTATTGATAATTTTGATTAGATAGGCTATTGAAAGAATATGAAGCCTTTGGGTTTTCTAAATAAAATCTTGTTAAATTTGTCACATTTTAGTATAGAAATTATACCATTTCAATAATGGACTTTGAATACGATGAACATAAGAGCCAGGCAAATAAAATAAAACATGGAATTGAATTTCCTCAAGCTCAACTATTATGGAATGATGTTAACAGGCTGGTGATTCCTGCTAAGAAAATGGATGAGCCGAGATTTTTGATTATCGGTAGTATTGATGAAAAACTTTGGTCAGCAATTTACACTATAAGATTAGGAAAGATCAGGATCATATCTGTAAGAAGATCACGAAAAGAAGAAAGGGTATTGTATGAAAGCAAATGAATTTGATAAAACATTCGATAACGGTGAAGACATGACCGGACACCTCGATTTAAAAAATGCGCAACGGCCCGGACTGAAAACAAAACGTGTAAACGTGGATTTTCCGGAATGGATGATACAACGACTGGATCAGGAATCCAAAAAACTGGGCATCACCCGCCAGTCGATCATCAAAGTTTGGATTGCCGAAAAATTAAAAGCAACACAACAGATGTAGAAGTTTTGTTTTCCAACAATAACAACTAAATGAGCTCCGACAGGTAGAGGCTTTCCTCCCTTTTTTGAAATCTATTCTGTATGGAAATATTAATAATACAATTTGTTAAAAATCATTAACATTGCAGAAATTTTTAAACCATACAAAAATGAGACTTTATTTACTATCAATTTGTATTTTGCTAGCCGGAATTATTCAGGCACAAACATTTACCGAAATTCCAACCAACATCACTCCCATGTTCTTCGCATCTGCTGATTTTGCAGACTTTGATAATGATGGCGACCAGGACCTGGCCATTATCGGTGTAGATGATAACTTTAATGATGTGGCCGACATTTTCAGAAATGATGAAGGCACTTTTACACCAATAAATGCTGGTATTGCTCCAATGCACATGGGCGCGGTGAGCTGGGCTGATTATGATGGCGATGGTGATTACGACCTGTTTTGCTCCGGACAGGACTATTCGATGAATGCCTATGCTACTTTGTATTCGAATGAAGATGGCATTTTTGTTCCTGCCGGCCTGGGCTTACCCACCGGTTTCTGGAACTCAGCGGGATGGGGCGACTACGACAATGATGGCGATCTCGACCTGGCCTATTCGTGGTACTCTGCCGGCGTAGCCTACAGCTCAATTTTCAGGAATGATGCCGGAACTTTTGTTGATATCAATGCCGGTTTTTCCGGTCTGACAGCAGGCTCGATGGAATGGGGCGACTACGACGGAGACGGAGACCCCGATCTGCTTTTTACCGGTACACCTGCCGATTTCAGCAATACCCTGGTGCTGGTTTATGAAAATCAGGACGGGACATTTACAGATATTGGTGCCGGATTGATAGACTGTGCCTGGTACAACAACGCCGTTTGGGCCGACACTGACAATGATGGTGATCTGGACATTCTTTATGTTGGCGATGATGGATCGGAATACCCGTTTGTGGTTTATACCAATACAGGTGATGCCTTTGAGATGGTTAACACCGGACTTTATGGCGTGCGCACCAGCAATGGAAATATCAGCGTACAGGTTGGCGACCTGGATAATGATGGCTACTTGGATGTTGTGAATACAGGCGATGACCAGGCTTACGCGAAAAAAACCAAAATATTTATAAACGAAGGCGGCGCATGGTCAGACCTTGAACATTCAATTCCCGGGTTTGGATCAGGAACACTTGACCTGACTGACGTTGACAATGACGGTGACCTTGACATTTTCTTTGTAGGCTATGATAATGCATCAAGTGGAGACGTGGCCATTTTCATCAATGATGCTAATTCGAATACCTACAGTGTAAACGAAGCTCCTGGTGCTCCCTCCGGCCTCGCTTCTGAGGTCAACGAAAGCTCGGTTCAACTTTTGTGGGATGCGGCTACCGACGATCATACACCGCAGGTTTCACTGCAATACAATATTTATATCGGTACTGAAACCGGCCATGGTGATATGGTTTGTGCTCAGTCGATAACCGACCCGCTCTCTGCAAATAATGGCTTCCATATGGTGCCAAAATCCGGTAACTGTCAGAATGAACTTACCTTTTGGATGGAAAGCCTTGAGGATGGTGTGTATTACTGGAGTGTGCAGGCCATCGATCAATCAGGTGCTGCTTCGATGTTTGCTGATGAGCAATATTTTGATGTTGGTAATGTGACCTCAATCAATGAAACAGAAACAGCAATTGAAATTTATCCAAACCCGGTGAGCGATTTACTACACATTTCAGGTTCGGATGAAAAACACATGGAGGTAAGTATTTTTAATATCGCCGGACAGCAGGTGATTTCGGAGTTCAATGGTAAAACATTTGATGTATCCGAATTAAAACCAGGGTCATATATTCTGCAAATCAAAACTGCTGAATCAATATTTGTGGAGAAACTTCAAATCAGATAAGTAGTGTTTGCAAGAAACCATTAATGTTGAAAATCGAATTTATGAGTTTTCTTACTGGTGCTAAGTAACAAACCTGCAGAAATGAAAACAGCCTCAGGAAACAAATCCTGAGGCTGTTTTTCATGAGAATACTCTATTCCTCAATTTCCAGCTTAAACCCCGTACCATGCACATTTACAATGGTAATACCATGATCGCTTTTAAGGTATTTGCGGAGTTTGGCAATGAATACATCCATGCTTCTGCCGATGAAATAATCATTACTTCCCCAGATTTTTTTTAGTGCCGTTTCGCGGGGCATGATCTGGTTGCGATGCTCCACAAGTAATTTCAACAAGGCAGACTCTTTGCGGGTAAGCCGTTTCTCTCCGTTATCGGAGCTGAGAACCATGTTTTGGGAATCAAACGAAAATTTGCCAATTTGAAACATGCCTGAAAATTCATCTGTCCCGCTTTTGTTGCGAACCATGCATCGCTTAAGAATTGCCTTAATCCTTAAACTAAGCTCTTCGGTACTAAAGGGTTTGGTTATATAATCGTCGCAGCCAACAGTGAAGCCGTGCACCCGGTCGTCTTTTAGCGATTTAGCAGTGAGAAAAATGATCGGCACTGTATCATTTTCTTTCCTGATATCTTCGGCAAGCATAAAACCGTCTTTTTTTGGCATCATTACATCAAGAAGGCAGAGATCGAAATGCTTTTCCCGAAATGTATCAATTGCCTCCTCGCCATTTTTACACAACGCAACACTGTACCCAATCATTTCAAGGTAATCTACCAGCACAATGCTGAGATTAGCGTCATCTTCGGCCAACAGGATAGATATTTGATTCTTCTTGTTAGGTTGTTGCATAATTTACAAATTTAAAATAAAAAGCATTAGATCGTTTTTTAGAAACCAGGTGCTCATTTCCAGTAAGTTATGTCAGGTTAATTCAATTTCACTTTTTTGTGTGCTCTCGAAAACGGAAACCACACGATAAAAGTGCTGCCTTTTCCCGGTTTACTTTTAACTTCAATTTTACCTCCATGGGCATGCACCATTGCTTTAACGTAATAGAGGCCAATCCCAAATCCTTTTACATCATGAATGTCGCCGGTGGAAACGCGGTGAAACTTCTTGAAAATCTCACCCATATCCTTGTCAGATATGCCTATTCCTCTATCATCTACGGCAATGTAGATTCCTTTGCGGTTGCTATGGGTCGAAACAGTTATTTCAGGTTTTTGTGGAGAGTATTTATTGGCGTTATCCAGCAAATTATTTAAAATATTTGTGATATGATACCTGTCTCCCACCACAAAATGCTGTGCAGCATTTAACCGGTTCATCATTTTACCTCCACGATCCTCAACAGGTAAAGCCATACGATCAACGAGCAATAAAATTACCTCGTGAATATCAACTTCAACCAAATTCAGCCTGTAATCATTACGGTCAAGAATGGCTACCTGCAGCACCTGGTCAACCTGGTTTTTCAACCTTTGAGCTTCTGAATATATTATTTCGGAATAATTTGAAACCTTTTCGGGATTGGTTTTGATGTCGTTTTTATTCAGAATTTCGCTGGTAAAAGAAATGGTAGCAATAGGGGTTTTAAACTCATGGGTCATATTGTTTACGAAGTCGGTTTTTACTTCGGCGAGTTTTTTTTGCCTAAGATATGATCTGGCCGTAAGCCAAAACCCGGCGATTACGATGAGCATGAAAATTCCTGAAAGAACAATGTGTATCTGCATTCTGCTAAAGATAAAAGGTCTTTGCAATGGAAAATATACTGCAAGTATGAATTTTTCTTTTTGAAAAATACATGAAATCTGTGCCTTGTGTTTAGAGTTAAGTATCTTTTGTTCGTAGGCTTCATTACTGAGTAAAACAAAATCAGTGGTACCCAATTCATAAATACCATAATAATACACATCACAAAGTTCAAGGTTCTTAAATTCGGAATTTATCATCGATTCAATCAACGTAGCATCGAGCGATCTGATAAACTGTTTGTGGTAATTCTGATCATCTCCCAAATTTAAAATTTTTGAAGCAGTTGCTGAATCATGTTGAAGGGACATAACCTGATTTACCACACGCTTCAACCCCAGACTTACGTTTTGGTGAAATTGCTCACTTTTCATTTCCAAAGCATCCTTAACCCAGTAAAACTGAGTGATAATAATTCCGGATAGTGCTATGGCAGTAACTACTATTATTGCTTTAAACAGCCGTTTATTCATATCCCAAAAATAATGTTGAAAATGTGATAAACAGAAAATTAACAGATCGTTAACAGTATTTAACAGCGTTTTAACATCTCAGGATGGCGGCCAGATGTATGTTTGCATCGTAAAAATTAACAACAAATTATAAAATTTTAAACTTATGAAAAAGATATTATTATTTTTGTCGCTGGCATTTTTTCTTACAGCTGGTGTAGTAACTGCAACAAAAATTCAATCCGTTAATGCAATATCTACGGAACTTAGCGTTAGTGCAGAAGACTTATCATCAATCGCTCCTTTTGCTGATGATGATGACAAGAAAAAAGAAGCAGCCAAAGAGAAATGCAACAAGGAAAATTGCAACAAAGAAAATTGCAAGGAGAAGTGTGATAAGAAAGGTGAAGCCAAATGCAATAAAGGCGAAAAGAAATGCTGCAACAAAGATAAAGGTAAAAAGTAATTAGTTAGAGAGAGAGATAATTTTTTCATTTCATTTTTTTGTCCCCACCGCCCGGTGGGGTTTTTTTTTGCCTTTTTTTAACCCAAACTCCCAAATTCAAGTTGTGTTTTTTTGTTAATTCGCTGACAGAAGAAAATGCGAATTATATGAAAACATCATCCATCGAATACATTGGCGATTTAAGAACCCGTGCAACTCACCTGCGGTCAGGAGAGCAGTTTATTACAGATGCCCCTCTGGATAATAAAGGCAGAGGCGAAGCATTTTCACCTACTGATACCCTGGCAACGGCACTTGGAACATGTGCTGTGACCATTATCGGAATAGCTGCCAACGAGCATGGTTTTATTATTGATGGAACAAAAATTGATGTTACGAAAATTATGGCAAGTAATCCAAGAAGGGTAAATGAAGTAATTGTAGAGTTTAAC
>CAYNDN010000136.1:0-3316 GCA_964395075.1 uncultured Lentimicrobiaceae bacterium
TTTGTTAATTATTTAACCCCGCCGTAAATGACGGTGCAAAATATTTCCCCACCGTTGAATCCTCCTCTTAAAACTTTCTTGAATTATATAGGCTAAAAAAATATGCAAGCAAAAACATTTGTGCCAGAAATATTTCAGATTAAAACAGGTTTCAATCAAGGAAACAAAAACAATAAATGCTCCGACAAGCTCAACAATATTCCTTAAACTATTGCAAAGCTGTGGCAAGCCCGCAACTAAATTGTTATTTTTGTCGATTGCATAGAGGCATTGCATTCATGAAAAGAGGAATAATCTTACCGGTAATTATTTTGATGCTCCCGATAATACTCATAGGGCAGTCGCCCGAAAGGCCGCGCAAAGAAATACCATTGATTACTGATGTGATTTCAACGCTTGATAAAGCTGAAGGCTGGATGCTTCAAAATAACGGCGAATGGATAAGCGGCAAAAATCAAATCCCTTATAAAAACTACGCACACAACAAAAGTAAAGCCGGGCGATACAGCCTTGGCAAAGAAAATTTTGATCACATAAGCCTTCGATCCATCACCATCAATAATGTAATCTATTCTATATTGCTCATTTACGGGGAGGATGGCGAATACGAGTTTCCGGTGCTTGAAGAGAAATGGAACGACTACAAAACACTCACTTACTATGTTTTTGAAGAATCGAAGTGGAATTACATTTTCCCTGATTCAGTGGCTTACAACGTCCCCTACGCTGTAAATACAAACCTTGTTGTAAACGGTACCCTGGTAGATTACAACGATGAAACCTACCTTTTTGAAATCGAGAATCAGACACGACAGGCCATTTATCAGCAAACCGAGAACAATACCAATATGGTTTTTGCCGCTTATCCGGTGAAGATCAGAGATAAAACCTATTTCAGATTTAAAATCTATGAAACCATCAATAAACGCGAAATCTATGTGAAATACCTCCTGCCCTATAACCGCGACAAGCTTTTCAAAACCTTTTATTACGAAGTTGTTTTTAAAGATTTTGCAGCTTTTGTTGACAATATTGGCTTGATTGATAATAGCAGAATTGACGATCCCGGTTACTACACCGAATTTATTAAACAGGGAAAACGAAAATACGACAAGAAGGAATACCGAAGTGCCCTGCAATTATTTGTTAAGGCTTCGATGGTTAATCCTCCGGATTCCGCCATGATAACGATTTTTTTGTGGAAAGGTAAAGCCAAATTAAAACTCAATTCGGGCAGAGAGGCCCTTGAGGATTTCGACAGTGCCATCAAGCGCAAGCCCATGACCATGAAAGCCAAGGCCGACTGGCTGTCCTCACATTTCGAACGCGGAAATGCCTATTATTCTATACACGAATATCCCAAAGCATGCGGAGATTGGAACTTTGCGCTGCAAAATGGAATCAGCGAAGCTTTTGAAAAAATTAAGAAAAATTGCGACCGGGGTTCAGGTGGAATGATGCGACCTATCAACATCGAAAAATCTGCCAAATATTTTGATCGCGCCATAAAAAAATACAAAGAGAAAAACTACCTGGACGCACTTCATCTTTTCGAAAAATCATGGCAATATAATTATCTCAGCAAAGATTTCAGATTACCGTTTTATGTGGGTATGAGCAGGTACAACCTTGGTGATTACGTACGCAGCATTGATGAATTTGACCAGGCCGCATCTCTGGTCCCGGAAACCTTTTCGAATGATTTCGACACCTGGACTGACGTGTTTGTTATACGGGGAAGAGTCTGGAAAAAAATCGGCTACCCCGAAAATGCATGCCACGACTGGCACAAAGCCAGGGAACTCGGTAATGTTGATGGCGAATCACTTTTGCTCATTCACTGCCCCGATTATGAACCTGTGAAAGAAAATACTTCATCACAAACATCCCTTGAAGAAGCTTTGAAGACGGCTAATGAGGGGGATTATGTAAATGCACTTGAAGCACTTAACAATTTAGAGGATAAGATTCCTGACAAAGAAAAAATATTGTATTTCGCTTACCGGGGATCGGCCAAACATCATACCGGCGATTATATGGGTGCAATTGCTGATTTCACCAAAGCCATTGAACAGGATGTTGAAAACTCTGCTTACGCACCCGAGTGGATCAATGCGCATTTTAATCGGGGAATGGCCAAATTCGCCACAGGTGATAAAGCAGATGCATGCCGCGACTGGCAAAAGGCGATCGACCTGGGCCTGAAAGATTTGGATGCACTCGAATATATCTATACCCATTGCAGGAAATAAACCCTGATTCATACGAACCATTTAACCGGATTAGTTGATTATGCCAGATAAAAACCGTATTTTACTCAGCCATGGAAGCGGCGGAAAGCTTTCTCACGAACTGATCTCCGGATTATTTGTAAAATATTTCAGCAACAACCTGCTCGACTCACAAACCGATTCGGCCATCCTGAAAACCTTTGAAGGAAAGCTGGCTTTTACTACCGACTCCTATGTTGTGGACCCGATCTTTTTTCCGGGCGGTAATATTGGCAAACTGGCAGTTTGCGGAACAGTGAATGATTTGGCAGTATCAGGGGCAACTCCAAAATACCTGAGTTGCGGATTTATTATTGAGGAAGGTTTCCACCTGGATGAACTAAAAGAGGTTGTTCGATCGATGGCAGAAGAAGCAGAAAATGCCGGTGTAAAAATCGTTACCGGAGATACCAAAGTTGTTAATCGCGGAAAATGCGACAAAATTTTTATCAATACTGCAGGCATTGGTACCCTTGATGAATCGAGACATCACATTAGCTTTGGAAATAATATCAAAGCGGGAGATAAAATCATTATCAACGGCAGCATTGGTGATCATGGAATTGCCGTACTCGCGGCGAGGGAATCATTGAGCTTTCAGTCGGATGTAAAATCAGATTGTGCGCCACTCAATGGTTTAATCGGGGAACTTCCCTGTACGCCCGGACAAATAAGGTTTATGCGCGATGCCACACGTGGCGGCTTGGCTACTGTCCTTGTAGAATTGGCTGAAAATAAAAATTACGGAATACTGCTTGACGAAGAAAAAATCCCTGTAAACGAAATAGTTACCGGGGCTTGTGAGGTTTTCGGATTCGACCCGCTTTACCTGGCCAACGAGGGGAAGGTGGTGATGGTTGTGGATGGTAACGTTGCCAAAACAGTTGTGGATGCATTAAAAAAGCACCCCTTCGGCAAACAAGCTGCTGTTATAGGTGAAATCACGGATGCCCATCCCAAAAAAGTATTGCTCAATACTGCAATTGGTGGCCGCCGAATTCTGGATATGCTTGCCGGAGAGATGCTTCCACGAATTTGCTAAAAAG
>CAYNDN010000136.1:3326-9974 GCA_964395075.1 uncultured Lentimicrobiaceae bacterium
TAATGATTTTCGCAACCATTGCGCGAACAAATGTTCACTTTCCCGCCGGCCTTGATATTAAATCCTACCATGGGGGAATCGCACATTTTGCACAACACATCGCGGGTAAGCGATTTATTGCAATGCGGACAAAAGAAATCGACCTGCTCATTTTCTTTCAGCTCAATGTCGTTTTCATGCGATATACATCCATAAACGGCACAAAGCCACAGCACCCCCCGATCGCGCTCGGATGCAATATTTACTTTAATTGATGGCTTGCCATTGATTTGATGCTTCTCATCCATAAGCAATTCATCACAATGCGGACACTTAACACATAATGAAATTCTTTCTGGCATATTTACCTCCTTTTTTGGTTTTCTGATTAAACATTAAAAGTAGTATAATCGATTTCACAAATCAAGTTTTATCATTCTAATATCACCAATTTATATTCATTCAAAATAAGAATGTATAATATTCCCTACTCTGACAAGCCAAAGTCAATGAAAGATTTTTACCAAATTGGCAGGTGTCTGTATTTGATCGCACAGGGTTGTTGGGCAAAATGCATGAATACATAAAGCAAAAAATTGGACAATTAGAAATTGAGTTGTTCCTTTGCAAATCCTAAAACTGACAAAACTATGCACGAATTTTCGATTGCTGTAAACATTGTAGAAATTGCCATTGAGCATGCCGAAAAAGCCCATGCCAAAACTGTGAACGAAGTTGAACTGGAGATAGGCGAACTTTCGGGTGTAGTTTATGATGCCATGGAAACAGCAATGGAAGCCGCCATTAAAGGAACCCTTCTTGATGGTGCTAAAGTTAAAATAATTCGCACTGAAGGCCGTGGAAAATGTACCAACTGTGAAAAAGAATTTCACATCGGGAACCTGTTCGATCGCTGTCCGCATTGCGGTGCTTTTTCCCCTGAAGTACTATCAGGAAAGGAATTGCGTATTAAATCTATCAATGTTGATTAGTTTAATACAGTATTTTTACAAAAAAATATTAAACAATTTTCGTATTGTTGAACTTTATATAAAATTATTGCTAAATCATAAAATTTACAACTATGTGTGGAACCTGCGGATGCGGCCAACCCGACGATGCCGTAAAAATCTTAAAACCTGGTGAAGACCAACATTCACATCAACATACACATGAACACGATCATGAAGGTGAAAAACATGCCCATGAACACGTGCATCATCATAGCCACGATCATCATCATGGTCACCAACAAGGCCATGACCATTCCCATGGCAGCCGGCAAATTGAGATTGAAGCTGATGCACTGCAACAAAACAATATGGCTGCACAACGAAATCGTGGATATTTTGAAGGTAAAGGTCTGCTTACACTCAACCTGGTAAGCTCACCCGGTTCAGGAAAAACCTCGCTCCTCGAAAAAACCATCAAATCGTTTAGCGGCAAAACAAACATCTTTGTGATCGAAGGCGACCAGCAAACCATGAACGACGCAAATCGCATAAACGATGCTGGTGCTCCTGTGGTGCAGGTGAATACCGGAAACGGATGCCACCTGGATGCAGATATGGTTAATAAAGCGGTTAAGCGACTGGAAATTAAAGATGCCGGTATTTTGATGATCGAAAATGTAGGGAACCTGGTTTGCCCCTCCTTATTCGATCTCGGTGAGGCAAAACGTGTGGTGGTGATCAGCACTACCGAAGGTGACGACAAACCTCTGAAATATCCAACCATGTTTGAATCATCAGATATCTGTATTATCAACAAAACAGACCTGCTGCCTTATGTGGACTTCGATATGAAAAAGGTGCAGGAATATGCCCTTCGCGTAAATCCAAAATTGAAATTCTTTGAACTTTCGGTTAAAACCGGAGAGGGCATGGAGCCATGGATCGCATGGCTGATGAATGAACAGAAGCAACTGGCCGGGTAATTTTATTTTAGAAATTACATTTAAAATGGTATTGAAAAATTTTTAATATATGGTCAATACCATTTTTTTTCATTTAGAACTCCTTACCTCTCGTAAAAGTGATTGACGCATTCCAAATCTTAGTGCTTAATTGGTAATCAGTATATTAAACCACTGTGGCTTGCAGCGCATTAAAATTCACTCAGAAAATCATAAAAACGACAAAAGCATTTTAAGATTTAACATGTGAGACTACTTCTTTTTCAACGGAGGTATCAGGAGTTCTTAATACTACAAATCGGATAGTAACAGCTGATCAGCATTTTCCAGCCTGGGAAGCGCATTTTCTTTTTTCTTTTGGATTTCCTGCATATTGCGCAGGATTTTATCAAGCAACTTAATGGCCTTTGTGATCTGGGTTCCTTTGTTTAGCATCACACACTCAGCGCGCTGCGACATACCGGCATCGGTGATTTCGGCACGGGAGGGCGTTCCCTTTTTGGCCATATTTTCAAGCACCTGGGTGGCCCAGATATCCGGAATATGCGCGGCTTCGCATACCCTTAAAATCTCCTCCTGAACTGTGGCCATATCGTTCCAGCCTATTTCCACGGCAAGGTCACCACGGGCAAGCATAACCCCGACCGGCTTAACCTGCATGGCCTCCAGCAATATTAACGGGAGTTGGCTGAAACCTTTACGGGTTTCAATTTTCAGGATCAATCCGATTTGCTTATTAAGCTTTTCAAATTCATCCAAAACCAGTTTCACATCTTCAGCATCATTAACAAACGAAACATTAACAGCATCGGCATGCTCAACAACAAACCTCAGGTCTTCACGATCTTTCTCTGTGAGTCCGCTAAAGCTTAGCTCCGATACCGGCAGGTTAATACCTTTTTCTGCTTTAAGTTTGGTTCCTAATTCTTTGGCATTCAATATTTTCACAACCAGTTTATCCTCGTGTACCTCGTCAATTACCCCTTCAATTTTTCCATCGTCAAACAGTATCGGTTCGCCTGGTTTTACATCATCAAAAATCTCAGGCATGGTGCAGGCTATGTATGCCGGACTTAGCAATTTTCCCTGCTCATCGTATTTCGCCCCTTCTCCGGGAATATTCACATCCTTATGCAAAATCAAAGTATCGCCGGGTTTTAAAACAATAAATTGTTCCAGCGGAAGCAATTCACCCACCGCAACCATTTCTTCAGCCTCCTGGTTTTGTTTTTTCACTACGAATTCTGTTCCGGTAGAAATATAAGCAGAATCATAACAAACAGCCCATTTCCCATTGCCTTGTTTCCTGGTTACTTCCAGAGAACAACTTTTATTTCGTGAATCGGTGAATTTTACAACATCACCCCTTTTCGCTTTTTTGAGCCAGGTCTCATCTACAGGAATTATTGCATCGGCAGGCCCTGGCGGAAGTACCGTTTGAGGAGCTAACCAAAGCAATGCAGGTTTAATAACGTTGCCAAGGTTATCACGATCAGGCTTAATATGGATCACCCTGGGGCCGGGAACCATGCAGCCGGTTCGCAATTTTGGCCCGCCCAAATCCATCATTATCTTAATGTTTTTAGCTTTTCTGATTGCAGCATCATTGATGTTGGCAATCATTTTTTGCCAAACTTCTGCATCGTCATGGGCACAATTGATGCGAGCGCAGTTCATGCCTGCTTTTATGAATTTAGCGGGAACAGTTAAATCCTCCGAAACTTCCTTAGGCATTGTAACCATAATCCGGGTCCGGCGTTTTTTGGATTTACCGCCAAAAAGTTCACGTGTATTCGCGGCAAGTAACTTCCGGCTTTTTTTCAGCGAAAGCGTTTTTCGATCACTCACAGGGTACAACTCACCGATAAGCCTTTGCAGGATTACCTTAGTCATCAGCAAACTTCTCATCACAAAAGGTTCAGGATGATCGAAAGGGGTGAGTCCCATATTACGGAGTAATTCCTGCAAATCAGCAAGATCATGCTGCCTTATTGCCATGTAGTGAACCAGATTTTTGGCACTTAATTTATAATCGGGGTGGACACGGCTGATTTTGTCGCTGTAAGTTTTTTCCATTTTCATCGCCGAATCGATGATGAGATTTAGTTTTGCGATGATTTCACGAATTGCATTCTCCTTTATTTTCATCTGATGACTTTTGATTAAACCACAAAGTTGTTGAAAAATATTTTTAGCATTGTTAATTGGTCGTAAAATTTTCAATTGCTTTCAAAAAAAACAAAAGATTTATAATAAAAATTTGGTGAATAAAATATTTTTCTACTTTTGCACCCCCGATTCAAAAAAGGGGCTAAAGTTCTTTACAAACGGCGAGGTAGCTCAGCTGGTTAGAGCGCAGCACTCATAATGCTGAGGCCGAGGGTTCGAGTCCCCCCCTCGCTACTAACAACCCTTGACTATATAATAGTTAAGGGTTTTTTTATGGCATTTTGGGAACGAAATCATGTTCAAAAAAAAATGGTGATACAGAAAAGCCTGTACCACCATTTTATTTATGGGTTAGTAAATAAATTATTGCTTAATAATCCGCCTGTTCAAAATCTGACCGTTTACAGCAATATTTACTACATAAACACCATCAGGCAAATCACTGATTTGCACTGAGGATTGTTCAGTAACAATTTCCTGCGACATCATCAACCGACCATCCATATTGTAGATGTTCATCTTGCAATTTTCACCGGGTTCAACACCAAGCATGAGGGTAAATTCTGACTGTGCAGGATTTGGGAAAATCTTCACTATCAGCGATTCTGTTGTTGTTAATCCGGGATCAACAGAGGTAATGTTGTGGAATTTTACAATTCGTGATAAACCACCCTGAGTGAAAAACGGCTCATGATTTGTCAAGGAATGATCGAACTCATAATCAAGTACTGTCTCAAACCCACTTTCACTATCTATCAATCTCAACTCGATGCATTCGCCTTCATTCATTCCATCAACATCTGCGGTAAGATTATCATCACCATATAGAACAAGGCTAAGATTTTGATCAGAATTTTCAATTTTACTGTAGCCTACACATAATCCGTTGGTGTTGAATGCGGCAATTACATTACCTGCTTCAAATCCGGCCAATACGTCAGCAAAAATTGAAATGATGTGATGTGATGGCGTTAAATGAACATCAAACATACGTTGACTTACCGGCACAACTTCATTTCCGGCAAAGGATGATTTTGTATCACAATCAGGATATACTATCGTAGCATCTTCATCCATCGAAAACAGGTATCCTCTCCCCGGAATCAGCGTTTCGAGGGTAAAGATTCCACCTTCAGGCCAGTAAACGGTTTGTGCCTGCAAATCAAATGCATAATTTAGCTTACCGGCTATCTGATCGAATATTTCATAAGATGGAATCTCGCATTCTGAAAGCATCGGAATAATATTTGAGCCTTCAGACAATTGTACAGTCTTATCCGCAACAGGATCACCAAAAACAATGAGTTGATCATCAACATTCATTTTGATTTTATAGCCTGCATACGGATCAAGATCACCGATTGTATTCACGCCCTGGCTTGGCCAGAAAATACCATCACCATCAAGCATAAAGTACACCGTGTTACAGGCTATTTCTTCTTCAAATGCATATTCAAGTTGCAGGTTTTCAGTGGCAACGTAGGTTGACATGTATGACCATCCGGTTTGAATGTGGATTGCCTGGCCAGCAATGTTGTCGACTACTTCAACCGCAACAGGAATCAAAATCTCCGGATTTGCCGGATCGTTGGTTGTTACAAGTACTTCCGTTTCATGGAATCCATTCGCCAGATCACCAGCATCTATCAACAGGTTAATGAATCCGGTAGAACGAGGTGGAACAATACCCACCGGCGGAACGACTTCAGTTATCCATGGCACATATACTTCAACTTCGAAATCCATGTTTACAAACCCACGGTTATCGAGTCTGATCTTTCTGTTGATCGTCTGATCACCTTCAAGCAATACATTAATACATGATGGATACGGCTCAACTTCAGGAATGGTTTTCAGCAAGGTAAGTATCATGCAGGAAGTTGCATCATCGCATCCGGCATAAGCAAACCCGGTCAAACATAGATCAACTTCGCCATTATCCACATCTGCAACTCCGGGGAAGTACTCTGCATGGAGGCTTTGAGGATCATCAAATGTTCCGTCTCCGCCAGTCGTCCATAATAATGATTCAGCATCCATAGCTGTTGCATTGTTAAGGACATAACTTTGATTGTTGAAGATTGAATCGTTAACACCGGCATAAACAACCGGGAATGGTGAAACTGTTATACTGAAGGAACAGGCATACTCGCAACCGTAATCCGGCTCAGTGTATGTGTAAACCATTTCAAACTCACCCAAATCAGTGCAATCAGGCGTAAAGATGTAAGAAGAACCATCGAACATAATATATTCACCTTCAAAAATACCACCAGGAGGATTAATACCATCAAGTTCAGAGAGGTTAACAGGCTCATCCTCACAACAAACCGCAAAATCATCAGGACATTGGATGTCAATTACCGGAGGTTCTTGAACAGTAAATGTTGAGGTGCAGCTTGCCAGTTGATCGCAATCATCTGTTGCAATATATTCAATGATGATTATACCACCGCCTGCATCTGGTGCAACGTAACCGCTAAGATCAATTGCTCCTGCATTACAACCTCCATCAAATTCGAATCCCCCTATCCATAAGTCAAAGGCTGCATCCACCTCATCCTGGGTTAAGCAGGATTCAAGGG
>CAYNDN010000137.1:0-9919 GCA_964395075.1 uncultured Lentimicrobiaceae bacterium
ATTTTGATAGTATTTCAGATGAGTTCCAGCACCCGTTTTTTCTGATTGTAAATTTTGCAATTGGTGGTGCTTTTACGGATGCCTATAACCTGGGTGATCCGGGAAGCGGTTTACCGGTTTCCATGCTTTTCCCGGCGGAGATGTACGTTGATTATATTAAAGTTTACGAATGGAACGGACAGGGTGAAGTTCATATTGGGGCACCAACTTTTGAAACCGGTACCTTTGGTATTTTCACAGATGAAACGCCGATTACCAATGGACTATTTTCAAATTATCCGGCAGAGATATATGTTTGGGAAGGTACACTCTCAGGAGGTTCTATCCCGCCCTACGAAGGTGATAACGGCCTATCCTGGGTAACCAACGGATTGGGCTGGTTTGGGGCAGGGATTATGTCGGTGCAGCCCGTAAACCTTTTCAATTTTGGTGAAGGCTACCTGAAGTTTATGATTAAAATCCCTGCAAATGTGAGTTTCCAGATCGGGATTATCGATACCTGGGGCAACCAGAACTACGTGGAATTTCCGGCAAATCAAACAAAATACGGCCTCACAAGAAATGGTGAATGGGGCCAGGCTGCAATTCCAGTGGAAGATATTCAGGGAGAATTTATTGACCTGAGAATGCTCGCATACGAATTTGTTATCCTGGAGGTAAATGGTGCTTCATGCGAATTTGCCCTGGATGACATTTACTGGGAAGGTGGAATAACCACAACAGGTGAACCCGTGAAACAACGTGTTTCCGGCTTTAACCTTGAAGCGAATTTCCCTAATCCGTTTTCAGGTTCCACATCCATAAATTATACACTGCCTGAAAGTGGACATGTTGAGCTTTCGATTTATGACCTGACTGGCCGGAAAGTAAAAACACTGGTTGATGAATTTCTGCACAGTGGAAAGCATTCAGCAACCTGGACCGTTACTAACGAGCAGCCCGGATTCTACTTTTATGAGCTAAAATCGGGGGATTTGGTAAAAGTCAGGAAATGCGTGGTTCAGTAGGATAGGTTATTGATAATTGATAATCAGTTGTTTCAGTTTTAATTCCCTTAATATGATGCATCTTTTTGTCTGAAATTAAAACCCCATGATGAACTCTGTAAGGTTAGTGTCGTGGGAGAGGTCGAGTTTTTTGCGAAGGCGATACCTGCTTATCTCAACGCCCCTTGTGGAGATGTTCATTAAAGTTGCAATTTCCTTGCTTGAAATATTTAAACGCAGGTAGGCACAAAGCTTCATTTCGCGTGGTGTAAGGTCGGGATATTTTTCCTTTAACCTTTTCAGGAACTCTTCATGCACACTTTCGAAATGTTTTTCAAAAACCTCCCATTGCTGTTCGGTATCCATTTCACGATTTATCTTTCTGATCATCAAGTTGATGTGGTTGGTAATGAGGTCATCGTTTATTTCTCTGGAGAGTTTGTTGAGTTCTTTTTTGATGGAACTCAGTGATTTACTCTTTTGGATCATTTGCATGGTGCTGTTGGCAAGCTCCTTATCTTTTTGCTTCATTTCAGCACGAAGCTTATCATTGCGTAACCTAATCACCTCTTTCTCAGCTTCCAACGCCTCGGTTTGCAGTTGTTTTTCGCGATCCCTGAATTTTCTCTTCTGACGTTCCTCTTCCAGCCTTTTGGATTTTTCCATGCGCATCCGTACATATTTGCCCATTAGCAAAAGAAACAGTACGAACCCGAATAGATAAAGCACATATCCCTTCCAACTGAGATACCACGGCGGTAATATTTCAAACTGAAAACTACTTACACTGCTTTCGGCCCCAAAAATATTGATGGCTTTAACTTTAAAAGTGTAACTGCCGGGTTCCAGGTTAGTAAATTCGCGGGTTGCTCTTGCTGACCATGTCTGCCAATTTGGTTCGTATCCCTCAAGCTGAGTTGAGAACTTCATATTGGGAGGGTTTTCAAAGTCGTTGGCTGCATAGTCGAACCTGATCTCATTTTGGCTAAAGGGTAACTGCGGATTGGATATGAACTCTATTGGCCCTCCATGGTGCAAAGCAGAATCGGCTCCCGATAGCACTACCTGCCTGATAAACGACGAAAATGGCTGCTGATAATTCTTTGGAAAAGCCGGTGTGTAATGCGCAAAACCATTTTGAAGCCCAAACAAAACATGTTCGATATTGAGTGGATAAACAAACTGAAAACCCTTGATAAAACGACCTTCTAACTCCCTGAAAGGCACCTCCACCCTGGCATAACTGCCATCTTCCTGCAATCTGAATACGCCAGCCTTTACCTCTGAAAAGAACCAAACATTTCCTTCGGTGTCCTGCTCAAGCTTCAGAATGTTTCCTCCTGCAAATTTTTCATTAAGCAGGGCATCTCTACTGAATCTGTCCGATTCAACATTGTAGGAATAAAGACCAAAATCAGTTGTAAAAACCGGCTTTCCTGAAATCTCAAAAACATTAATATCCCTGTTAGACTTAAAGCCGGCATCTTCACCATAAAATTGCACATTTTTCACACTGTCAAAATTTTCATCAAAGCTGATTTTAAAAACACCTCTATAGCCATGTGCCATCCAAAGTGCATTCCGACCAGCATTTGCCAATGAGCGTGACGACTCCCTGAAACCGGGAATGACTGTACCGGCCTGCCATCTGCCATTCACCTTTTGAAACTTCAGAAGACCAGTGTAGGTACCACAAATCAACATATCATTGTTACCCTTTGGTTGTATGAATGTCCACCCGCCCTGTACATCGGAGAGCAGCCTGGCCTTTGTGTCTTCGATGATAAAAACCCCTGAGTTGTGACCACAAAAAAGTGTTCCATCAATTTCGCTGAGTTTCCACACCTGTCCCTGGGTTCCCTCAACAAGCTTAAACCGGATGTCAGTGAAACCGCTGATCAGGTTTGCCCAATTGGTATAAAACAACCCCCTGTTGGTGCCAAAATAGAGATTATCCTTATGCAATATTGCTGCATAGCCGGCACTCAATCCGTTGAAATAGGAAAAGTAACTGAGTGGTGAATTGATCTCAACGTAATCAATGCCATTATCAAGTCCCAGCCATAGATTTTTATACTGATCAATTTTAAGACTTAAAACTGTGCTGTTTTGCAGTCCGCAATCCAAACCGATTTTTTGCAGTTTTCTACCAGATGAATCACATATCAAAACACCGTCCTGAATCGTGCCGAAAACATAAGTTGATTCGTCTATCGTGGTGGCGCAATAAACCTGGTTTTTCATTAAAAAATCAGCAGCCGGATTTTTCCATTTTTTAAGGTTTATGCCATCAAATTCAAATATGCCCTGGTTAGCTGTTGCAATCAGGATATCATTCCCTTTTGGCAACATCGCCCAAATTAACTTGCCGTTCAGGGCTTCAAGGCCGGGAACTTTTACAAGCCGCTCACCTGCAAGGCGATACAATCCATTTTCCTGGTCATTTACGTATAGCTCACCTTTTACCAAAAAAGAAAAGTGAAAATCGCCGGGTAATTTTAAGGTTTTAATCTCTCCATTATTGTAAATCATAAGTTGTTGGAACGTCTGAAAAACAATCCCGATTGGTAAATCGTAAATCCGCCATACATCTTCGAAGCTCTGTTCATCTTCAGAAAGCATTTGTTGCAAATCGTGATAAACCAGTTTTCCGGTAGCATCAGGCAAAAAGTAACCAAACTGGTTGAATGCTCCTACATATATACGGCCGTCGCCGGTAACTTTCACACTCCTAACCACCGTACCGTTTGGCATGGGGTATTTTCGCCAATTGAGCCCGTCAAACTCAACAATACCATCATTATTGGCGAAGTAGGCAAGTCCGGCCGGACTGATATCAATCATCCAGGTTTGAGAGCCCACCTGAATTGTAGAAACATCGTAATTCCTTATAAATGGCATCCCGATATTTTTTACACTTGCAGGGAGGAAGTGCGGAATAACAGTAAAAATTATCAGATAATATATGCTTCGGATAATACGGTTCATGGAAATGCTGTTTATTCTACATTTTTAAATTGTAAAAATAGTAAATTGACCCGGATTGGAGAATATAAAAACCGGATTTCAGCGCGCGCCAAAATCCGGTTACCAGTAATTCTATGATTAAAAAGCCTGTTTCAGCTTTATTTATTGCTCAACACTTCCACTTTTTATTTTATCGTCCTTGCTCAGGCCTTCGATAATCTGGATGTTGATTCCATCAGACAGGCCGGTTTTAATAAACCTTTTTTCGAAAACCTGTGGCTCCGTTTCCACTTCAACAAAAACCGAGTCTCCTTCAAACTGGATCAGGCTTTCCTGGATGGCCATCACCGAATCAACGCGTTCCAGCACGATATCAGCATTGGCACTATACCCGGCCCTAACGAACTGGTCGTCCTTTAATTTAACTGCAGCTTTGATCTCAAACTGAATAGCTCCGTTTTCTTCCACACCTTTCGGGGCAATATGTTCCAAAATGGCATTAAAGTGCTCCTCCTCTATTGCTCCTATGGTAAGGATAAGATCCATACCTTCCTGGATTTTCCCTACTTCGGTTTCATCTACCTTACCTTCAAAAACCATTTCGCCCATATCTGCCACATTAGCAATGGTGGTACCTTCATTGAAGGTATTGGCCTCGATCACAGAGTTACCCTCCTCCACGGGAACATCCAGTACCATTCCATCAATGGTTGAACGGATGAGCGTATTGGTGGTTTCGCCGGTTGTTTTGGTCTGCCCTTCTTTAATTAACTGAAGGTTATTTTCCGCAGCTTCCACTTCCTGTTTTGCCTGCCGGTATGCAATTTCTGCATCCTCAAACTCAGATTTGGCAATCACGTCTTTATCAAATAGTTCCTTTTGGCGATTGAAGTCCGACTCTGCATTAGAAAGCGAAATCTTTGCCTGCTCCAACCGTGATTCGGCATTGTTGAGGTTAAGCATATTGGGTATGATGCGTACTTTGGCAATCAGGTCACCTTCTTTTACATAATCGCCCGGCTCAACATAAAGTTTGTCAATAATTCCTGATACAACCGGTTTTATGGCGATTTCTTTCCTTGGAACAACCGAGCCGGTAGCCACGGTCTTTTTAATAATGGTTTCGGTAAATGCATTGGTTGTGGTAAAAACCACCGGCTTGGATTGTGATTTATCATAGAGGTAATACAATGTTCCGCCAAAAACTCCCAGTACAATGAGACCAATTAAAATTTTGAAGAATGTTTTCATATCTGACTTACTTGTTTAATTGCTAATTTTGAAATGTATTTAAGTATTATTCATCTCGTAATGCATCGATGGGTTTAATGCTTACGGCTCGTCGAGCGGGTATCATACCTGCAAATGCCCCGCTTATGATCAATACGATCAGAGCTTTGATCGCCACACCAAAATCAACCGTTGGGTTGTTAAACATTCCGGTTGATGCGCCTGAGTGATCCAGAAAATAATTCACCATTTCAATGATGCCAACACCAACTACCAGGCCCACATATCCGGCCAGTGCCGTAAGAAAAATGGATTCGGTAATGATCTGCGACATGATTGCATAGGGCGTTGCCCCAAGTGCCCGCTGAATACCGATTTCCTGTGTGCGTTCCCTAACGATAATCATCATAATATTGCTAACGCCCACAACTCCGGCAAGCAGGGTTCCCAAACCAACAATCCAAATCAATACATTGATACCCCTGAACAGGTTCGTCATCTTCTGGAATTCCTCCTCTACATTTGCCGAACCAATGGCACGGTCGTCAGTTGGTGCAATTCTGTGACGCTTCTTCATGAGTTCTTTCGCCTTACTTTCAACCACCGAAACAGGTACGTTTTCTTTTGCAGTCATAGAATACCAGCCCACTATATCACCCATGTTATAGGTGCGTTGAAGGGTTGTAAATGGCATAAATACCTGTTGATTTTCATTTTCGGCCTGTTGGTTACTCTTTTTGGATTTACACAGGCCAACCACCTTAAACCACACACCATTTATGCGCAGGTATTTTCCGATGGGATCTTCTCCCGGCTCAAACATCTCTTCATAAACCCGCTGTGCGATAACCACATTTTTCCGATAATTTTCAATATCCAGATTATTGATAAACCGCCCACTGATCATTTCCATGGGATCAATCAGGTTGTAAGCCGGATAATCACCCTGTATTCTAAAACTACCTGTCCGCTCACCGCGCACAACATTGTTATCGCCATTGCGGCTGAACCCTCTGATCCTTGGAGCGATGTATTCGATTTCGGGAATATTGTCGAGCAAAGCCTGTGTATCACCATTTTTAAAATTGTAAAACCTTCCTCTGGGAAGGCCCTTGTATGGCTCACTGGTTCGTTGTGTCCACATAAACATGCTATTGGTGGCCATATCGCCCATGCCAACACTCACACCATTGTGCAAGCCGGTTCCGGAGCCCAGCATTATAATCAGCATAAAGATTCCCCAAAAGACACCAAATGCCGTAAAAAACGTACGCATCTTGTTCTTTTTTAGCGTACTGAATATCTCTTTCCAACTGTCTGAATCCAGAATTCGCATTTGTGTTTGTGGGTATTAGGATATTTAGTTATTGGGTTATTTAGTTATGAGTTGATAGCTATTATGGATTATTCATCGCGGAGTGCTTCTACGGGTTTGATGGATGATGCCTTTCGTGCAGGCACGAATCCGGCAATTGTTCCGGCAAAAATTAGAATAAGGGTTGCCCCGATGGCAATTCTGAAATCAACTTCGGGATTGGCAAAGTAATCTGTGCTGGGCAATATACTCGAAACCAATTCAAGCAATCCAACGCCCAACACAAGCCCGATATACCCTGCAAATGCCGTTATCAACACCGACTCCTGCAATATCAGGCTGACAATCGACCATGGGGTGGCACCCATCGACTTTCGTATCCCGATCTCTTTTGTGCGCTCTTTCACCACAATCATCATGATATTGCTCACCCCCACGATGCCAGCTATGATGGTCCCGATACCGATAATCCAGATAAAAAGGCGAATGCCGGCAAACAGGTCCATGAACTGCTGAAAATTTTCGATGGAATTATATACAAACAAAGCACGCGGGTCGTCGGGATCGAATTTGTATTTCCTGGCCAGTTGATTCCTGGCTTCACCGAGCACAACATTGCTTTCTTCGGTATCGGCATCATCGAGCATCAAACAAACATTACGTATGTGGTTTCCCATGTTGAAAACGCGCTGGGCTGTTGATACAGGAATATACACACGGGACACGTCACGGTCGCCACCCGGATCGTCGAACCAACCCACCACCTTAAAAGGGACTCCATTGATTTTTATGTACTCTCCAACCGGTTCCTTATGCTTAAAAAGTGCTTCCTTAACAACTTTTCCAAGCACCACAGACTTCCTGAAATGCTCCACATCATAATCGTTAATGTAGCGGCCATTTGTAATTTCGAGCGATTCAACATAGTAATATTCAGGGGTTATGGCAAAAATATCAAATGAGCCATATTCGGTTTTGTATGATAGGTTCTGACCGTTGAATACAAATGTCCGGGATGAACTTTTATCCACCTGATCGATATTGCCAAGCAGCGTTTTGTCGTCGTTTTCGAACCTGATAAAACGCCCGGCCTTCATACCTTTGTAGGGCATACTGGTAATGCCGCTATTGATGGAAATGTAGTTTACGGCATCACCTTCAAATTCGCGCTTCACCCCATTTTCGAGGCCATAGCCCGATCCAAGCAGAATGATCAGCATAAAAATACCCCAGGCAACGCTGAAACCCGTGAGGAAAGTTCGCAGTTTATTGCTGCGAATGGTACTGAAAATTTCCTGCCATTTATCCAGGTCGAACATGGTTTATACTATTGGGGTTTCGGAATAGGCGTGATGCTTACCGTTTTTGATATTTGATTCGATCACACCATCTTTGAGGCGGATAATCCTGTTGGTACGATGAGCAATATCATTTTCGTGGGTCACGATAAGAATGGTTATGCCAAGGTCGTTTATCTCCTTGAAAATATCCATTACTTCGTGTGAAGTTTGAGAATCCAGGGCTCCGGTAGGTTCATCTGCAAGTATTACTTTCGGCTTTGCAACCAATGCCCTTGCAATGGCAATCCGTTGTTTTTGACCACCGGAAAGCTCATTGGGGTGATGATCGGCCCATTCACGAAGGCCCATTCTCTCAAGGTATTCCATGGCTATCAGGTTTCGCTTTTTCCTGCTTACTTTTTGGTAATAAAGTGGCATGGCAACATTTTCGAGCGCATTTTTGAAGGATATCAGGTTGAACGACTGAAAAACAAATCCAATAAGTTTATTGCGATACTGGGCAGCTTTGGTTTCGTTGAGTTTGATGATTTCGTGATCATCAAGAAAATACTGGCCTGCATCATGATGATCGAGCAAACCAATTACATTGAGGAGTGTAGATTTTCCGGACCCTGAAGAACCCATAATTGAAACCATCTCACCTTTCTCAATCTCCAGATCGATGCCTTTAAGCACATGAAGACGGTTGGAACCCGTTACGTAGGTTTTATGTATATTTTTCAGACTGATAATACTCATGGTATTTTTGGTTGATGATGGTTAATTTGTAATTCCCGGATACCACTTTTTATGCCAATGTGTTTAATCCACTTTTTATCAATCAATTAAAAAAAAGGATTATGCATACGGTCCAAACTACTGTTCGGTTGTGTACATCGTGTGTGCGCAAACGTTCGAGTGACTGAAATACGGAAATTATTCATATTTTAACGAATCAGCCGGATTGACAGACGCAGCACTGAAAGCCTGGAAAGAAACCGTAGTAACTGCAATTAAATAGGAGATTACCGCAGCATAAACAAAAACGTTCCAGCTTTCGATAACTTCTATTCGATATGCGAACTGATCGAGCCACCTTTCCATAAATAGAAATGCAATGGGCCAGGCAATGAAATTCGACAGACTGATCCACTTGGTGAAATCTTTGGTGAGCAGCAATGATAAACCGGCGGCGGTAGCACCAAATGTTTTTCTCACACCAATTTCTTTGGTTCGTTGTTCGGCAAGAAATGAAGATAGTCCGAACAACCCCAAACAAGCAATAAAGATGGCAACGATTGAAAAATAAATATACATTTTAGAAAGCCGTATTTCGGCCTGGTATAATTCGTCAAAAGTTTGATCCATGAAGCGGTATTCGAAAGGGAAATCAGGTTCAAGCTCATGCCATTTCTTTTCGATGCTTTGAAGATGCCCGGCAATATCTCCGGGCTGTATTTTCATACAAATATTCCGTAGATGCTTATTTTTTAGATGGAAGATAAATGGTTCAACCTGTTCGTGGAGAGATGTAAAATGAAAATCGTCCACCACCCCGATCACTTCGTAAGTGTGGGTATTCATGGGATCGTTGGGTTTGAATGTTTTACCAAGCACCTCTTCACCCCATCCCAGCTTTTGCCACAGGGTTTTGTTGATGATAACTGCTGCGGTATCCGTTCCAAATTCACGCGAAAAATTCCGGCCCCTGATTATCTGCATGCCCATAGTTTCTATATAGTTATAATCCACACCGGCATGAAAAATAAGCCAGGGGTCATTGGCACTTTCACCTTCGGGGAAATATGCACTACCATCTGCGCCACCGCCGGGATTCATTGTAGATGCGCTAACCATTTCTACGGCGGGCTCCTGCTTCAACTGGTTCATTATTTGCACTACTTCACCTCTTAATTGTTCGTTACGCAGCTCAACCATCAACACCCGCTCCTTATCAAATCCAAGTCTTCGATTTTGCATATAGTCGATCTGGTGATTAATAATCCCTGTTCCAATAATCAGAAAAACCGAAATGGAGAACTGAAAAACCACGAGTATATTCCTAAAACCGATACTCCGCCGGCTTCCCCTGAACCGCAAATTCTTCAGCACACTTACCGGCTGGAATGAGGACAGGTAAA
>CAYNDN010000138.1:0-2350 GCA_964395075.1 uncultured Lentimicrobiaceae bacterium
AACAGCACCACCCAATAAGAATCCTAAAATTGAATAAGGATTAAGCAGATTGAGAATTGCCTCGGGTTCAACGCCCAGTGTTTTTTGTATTACCAGGATGAGTGAGAAAATCATGGTGGTTGCACCCACAACCGCCGTGCCGATTAGCACTGGTTTTGCTGTGGCTTTAAATGTGTTTCCGGCTCCATCATTAGCCTCCAGGTAATATTTTGATTTTTCGTAATCCGGCTTGAAACCGAAATCCCGTTCAATTTCTGCATCCACACCTTCAGTTTCTTCTATCAACGAAAGCTCATAAATCGATTGCGCATTATCGGTTACCGGGCCATAACTGTCAACTGCAATGGTTACAGGCCCCATACCCAACATACCAAAAGCCACAAGCCCAAAGGCGAAAATGGAAGGATAAATCATCACGTCCCCCAACCCATAGGTGCTGGCGTAATATGCGATAAACATCAAAAGGAAAAATACCATGCCTTTCCAGAATGCGCTGAAATTACCTGCCACCAGGCCTGAAAGAATATTCAGTGATGCACCGCCTTTTTTTGAGGCTTCAACAACTTCTTGTACGTGTATCGATTTAGGACTTGTGAAAAGCTTTGTGAATTCAGGAATTAACGCGGCACCCAAAGTACCGGCACTGATGATCACCGAAAGGGTAATCCACATATTTCCTGCCAAGTCGCCAATGGTAAAGTAGCTGATAACAAAAGTTACGATGATAGAAAGTATGGAAGTAATCCAAACCAGGGAGGTCAGAGGCTTCTCAAAATCAAGGTCATCTGCATTGCTGTATTTTGCTTTTGTAATGGCTCCGTTAATCCAAAAAGATATTATAGAGGTAGCAATCATCAGGATACGCATCAGGAATATCCAGGTGAGCAATTGCACCTGTAAGGCTTCTCCGGCTACGGCAAGAACGATGAACGAAATCAATGCTACACCGGTTACACCATAAGTTTCAAAACCGTCAGCAGTGGGGCCAACACTATCACCGGCATTATCACCCACGCAGTCGGCGATAGTTCCGGGGTTCCTGGGGTCATCTTCACCGATTTTAAAGATCACCTTCATGAGGTCTGATCCGATATCCGCAATTTTGGTAAAAATGCCACCGGCAATCCTTAGTGCCGAAGCCCCCAGCGATTCGCCGATTGCAAAGCCAATAAAACTGGCACCGGCATATTCGCCCGGCACAAACATTAATATAATGAGCATCATAATAAGCTCCAGTGAGATCAGCACAACGCCGATGCTCATGCCTGCATTCAACGGTATATTTAAAAGTTTGATTGGCTTTCTTTCCAATGAAGCAAAGGCCATTCGTGAGTTGGCCAGGGTATTCATCCTGATTCCAAACCATGCAACACTATAGCTGCCAAGGATTCCGATAATAGTCCAACCGAGGATCATTAGCACGCCGCCAACACCAAAACTATTTTCCAGCGTTGCTACTCCGGTTTCAGGATCAATAACCTCGTGTTGCGACAAGAATCCGAAATAGAAAGCTACCGCAGCACCAATAAATAAAAACAGGATGGCTAAAAACTTACCCTGCTGTACGAGGTAGGTTTTACCTGTTTCGTATATCACATTGGCTACGTCAAGCATCGATTTATGTGCCCTGATCTTTTTCACTTTCATAAACTGATACAGACCAAACATAAAGCCGGCAAATGTGATTAGAAAACCCCAATAGAGTAAAGGTTCGTTTTGTATCCCGTCAGGAATTTTTAAATCGGCCTCGCTTGCAAAAGCAAAGGCAGGCATTAATGCAGTGGCAAAAATGGTAAGTGATTTCTTCATACGTCACAAATATTTATTGTAAGAATTTGATTAACTCAGCGCAAAAATAGAATTTATTGTTACTCTGCAAACAGAATAATATCAACCATGAAAATTTAGAAGTATTTTAGATTGATGTTCGATTATTAACAAAACAATCTTATCCATACCTTCTATCTCGTTCCATTTTTTTTAGTCAAAATCAAGTTGTTAAAACGACCATATCCGCCAAAACCGCAGTAGTTCCCTTTATTAATTAGTGTCTGTCCATATTGTCCCGTGTTTGCTCTATAAAGTTCAAATTCGAGGCGTGTGAAGAATTCAAACTACAGTATAATAAGGTATTCGAGGATTTGAATTTTGAGCATCATTGAAGAAGTTGGACTTTATAGACAGGCACTAATTAGGCAGGTTTGTTTCCTTATTCTTCTTCAAACTGAAGTTGATGTATCAAGGATGAACCATTTCGTTCCTTTATCAGCAAATATACCTGAAATACTTTGCCGGTCTTACTTTTGTATGATCCAATAAGGTATGTTGAACCGTTGTTTGAGTTCCCGGC
>CAYNDN010000138.1:2360-9872 GCA_964395075.1 uncultured Lentimicrobiaceae bacterium
CGGCATGCTCGAGGCTGAAACTTTTAACCGGGTTTTTTGAGAAGAACATCTTGAGGATTTGTTCAGCCTGTTTTTTGCTGTATGTGCCTTCGTTGTTGGGAATTACCAGATCGATGGAGGCATTCAAATGGGCGGCGAGTTGTGAGGCACTGCCTGATTTAAGGGCTTTGGTAATTTGATCGGCCAGAGAAGCATCCTGTGCTGTTGCAGGGGTTGCAAGAAATCCGGTAAAAATTGTAAAAACTAATAAAAGAATGCCTGCTCTACTTGGTTTCACGATGTTAAAATGTTTTCTGTAGTTTTGCCTGATAGCGCAAAGTTAACACTTTTTGCCATTCAAAGAATTGAAAAACGGAATTATCATTCAGAATTTATGCCAAAACCGGAATTATGAAAATCAGGTTAGTAATTGTGGGTAAAACAACACAAACTTTTGTAGCAGATGGAATTCGGGAGTATTCTTCACGAATCCGAAAATATGTTCCATTCGAGGAAGTTGTAATTCCCGCTTTAAAGAATGCCAAAAACCTCACTCCGGGAGATTTTAAGAAGAAGGAAGGTCAACTGCTTCTTAAAAAGATCGGGGAGCGCAGTATCAATATTTTGCTGGATGAAAGTGGAAAAACCTTCAGTTCGGTGGGGTTTGCAAATTTTTTGCAGCAGCAAATGAATACCGGAAATAAAACCACAAACTTCGTTGTGGGTGGTGCTTATGGATTTTCAGCAGAAGTTTATAAAATGGCTGATGCAAAGTTATCGTTGTCAAAAATGACTTATTCACACCAGATTATCCGTGTAATTTTTCTTGAACAGCTTTACCGGGCATTCACGATCATCCGCAACGAACCCTACCATAATATTTGAGAATGGGTAAGCTATAGATGAGTTGGTAGCTGGGAGGTTAATTTGGTTATATATTTAAGGCAAAGCAATCTATTCTTTGCAAAGAAATTGGCTGATTGTTTTTTGGCCTTTCTGTATTTGGATTTTATATAAATTGCAAAACGAAATTACTCAACGATTAACTTTCTCTAACTTTGTGTTTTTAGAGCGCAAAAAAACTAAAAAAGATGAATCATTCAAAAGAGTGCCTGCTTTCAATGATCATGGTAGTTTTGGGAAGCCTGGTTTTTTCTCAAAATCTCCAGCTTCACTATGATTTTGGGAAGGCCAGGGATGATGGTGATGAAATTACAAGAAATTATTTTACTTCAACACTGGAATTTTTTAAACCCGATAAACTGGGCTCCACGTTTTGGTTTGTAGATGTGGATTTCAATAAAGGCGACGGCGGAGCATCTCTGGCCTATTTTGAGCTTGCGCGAAAATTTACGGTGCATAAAAGTGGGCTGGGCCTTCAGGTTGAATACAACGACGGCACACCCGAATATATCACCCAGGCCTGGCTCGGAGGTGTTTGCTACCCCATCAAAATCGGAAAATTCACTTTAAATACATCTTTGCTTTACCGGGCAAACCGCGGGCAGGAAAGTCCCGACGGGCAAGTCACTTTTTGCTGGTATCAACCTGTTTTTAAAAACAAAATAATCATTACCGGGTTTTTGGATATCTGGACCCAGGATAAATTTATGCAATCCGGAAAAGATATTGTTATACTCACCGAACCACAGTTTTGGTATGTTTTAAGTGAACACTTTAACCTTGGAAGTGAGATTGAAATAAGCAGGAATTTTTTCACCTTCGATAGTGATTTTGAAGTGATGCCCACCCTTGCAGTTAAATGGACATTCTAATGACAGGTTTATCAAAAAATAAGAGTGTTTCGTTTTTGTTTCTATACACCAGCCTGAGTTTTGTATTTATTGCTGTAATTATTTTAGGAATAACCTATTCTCTATTAGAAGTTTACGATTTTGAAACAGAAACTCAACAAACACGTAATCAGTTTATCCAGGAACAAAAAGATCGTGTGAAGGCCGAAACTGAAAAAGTAGTTAGTTTTATCAATCTTACCCGCCAGTCGCTCAAAGAAAAAATGAACGAAAGCATCCGGGAACAAGTGGAGCAGGCCTGGCTTGTAATGGATAATATATATAAAGAAAATCATGTTAAAATTTCAGATACCGGAATTCGCAAAATGATCAAGGATGCGCTGCGACCTGTAAGATTTTTCAATGGCAGGGGGTATTATTTTATCGTTTCGATGAACGGAACCGAAGAACTCTACCCGGTTGCACCTCAGTATGAGGGTGAGAATCTGCTTGACCTTCAGGATATGAAAGGAAATTTTGTGATCAGGGATGAAATTGAGATTGTTAAAAAGGCGGGTGAAGGATTTGTAACTGATTATTGGACAAAACCCGGTGAAGATGGTGAAATGATATATCCAAAAACCTCGTACGTAAAATATTTCGAACCCCTCGACTGGTACGTTGGATGCGGAGATTACCTTGATAATTTTAAAATTGATTTGCAGGAGCAGGTAAAGCTTACCATTAAAAATATAAAGTTTGGAAAAGATGGATATGTATTTGTGGATGATTATTATGGAAATGCGGTAGTTATTGATTCTCCCAAATTTAAAGAAGGCGATTATGTGGGCGATTTGATAGATGCCAATGGAATAAATATCCTTGAAGAACAGCGAAAAGTTGCTGTTGGTAACAATGGTGGCTTTGTGGAATATACCTGGCCCCGATTCGGACAAACTGAGCCTGTCCCCAAAATTTCTTATGTTTACGGCCTCGATGATTGGGAGTGGGTGATTGGCGCCGGAGCCTACCTCGACGAAATTGAACAACAAATTGCTGAACGGCGAAAGGAGTTATATCAGGTGCTATGGATGAGATTAATGTGGAGTTTTGTTACAATCGCAATTATTATTTTTATTTTAAGTATAGTAGCCAAAAGAGTTTCAAAAAAAATAAAATGCAATTTTGAAACATTTACACAAAAATTAAACCTTGCCGTAAATAGCGGTGAATTGATGGATGAACAGGTTTATTCGCTCAAGGACATCCGGGATTCCATAAACAGTATCAATAATATTTTACAGCGAAAAATTAAAGCTGAAAAGGCACTCGAGGCCAGTGAGTCAAGGTTCAGGACCATTGTAGAGAATATACCGGTTATGATTGCTGTAATAAGCAAAGACCTGGCTTTTAAAATTGGAAACGCTGAGTTGGGCAGATTCTTTAGATTAAAAACGGGATATAAGCTTGAGTTGGATTATTTTAAAAGATTGCTCACGAATTCTCCAGTAAACAAAAATGTTGAAATAATCTACAATTACTTCGACAGTGAATTCAGAGAGTTGGAGCTTAAAACACTTAAAGATATCAGAACCCAGAACTGGGCGGCTTTTAAAAGTGATGAAGATGAAATAATTTTGGTGGGATATGATATAACACAACTAAAAAATACACAGCAACAACTCAAAGAAATAAATGAAACAAAAGATAAATTCTTTTCGATCATTTCCCACGACTTGCGAAGTCCGTTTAATGCAATAATTGGTTATACCGATTTATTAATCGAAGATTTTGATGATTTAGATGATAAGGAAAAGCTGAAATTTTTAAAGGTTGTTAATAATACGGCATTAGCAACGCATCGGCTTTTGAACAATCTGCTTACCTGGGCGAGGGCTCAAAGGGGAAGAATCGAAGTAATTCCAAGTAATCTCGATTTGGGTATGCTTGTTAACGAATTGTTGGAAGTTTTGGAGCCTCAGGCAAAAAATAAAGACATCACGCTTTCCAGTTATATCGGAGAAAACATAAAGGTTTATGTAGATCAAGCGATGCTCACAACAATTATTCAAAACCTGGTAAGCAATAGCATAAAGTTTACACACGCTGGTGGTTTTGTAAAAATATCAGCCAAACACAATGATGAACTTACCACAGTAGTGCTGGAAGATTCGGGAATGGGAATGGATGAAAAAATTGTGGGAAAATTATTTGATGTTGCTGCTAATGATAGTCGCAAAGGCACTGCTAACGAATCCGGAACAGGTCTTGGCCTGGTTATTTGCAAGGAGTTTGTCGAAAAAATGGGTGGCCGGATATGGGTTGAAAGCATTGTTGGAAAAGGGAGCACTTTCTATTTCACACTAAAAAATCAGCAGGATTAATAATCTTCTTTTTCACGCCGAACCAATTCTTTGGTTGAAAGCAATCCACATGCAGCATAGATATCTTCCCCACGCGAAGCCCTGATGGTTGTCCTGATCCCTTTTTCGTTTAACGCCACCATAAAATTCTCCATGGTGGCTTCGTCAGCTCCTTCCAGCGGAGTGCCGGGGATAGGGTGGAAACGGATAAGGTTAATTCTACAGCGAATTCCATTCAAAATCTTAGCCAGTTCTTTCACATGTTTTGGTGTGTCGTTATATCCTTTAAACATGATATATTCAAATGAAATCCTGCGCTGGCGGCCAAAATCGAAATCCCGGATGGTTTTGATCACATCTGGCAAAGCATAAACATTTTCGATAGGCATCAGCTTTTTACGTTCATCTTCAAAGGGCGTGTGAAGGCTAACTGCAAGGTGGCACTGGCTGGCATCCAGAAACTTTTCGATAGCAGGAATAATCCCGATGGTTGAAACAGTGATGCGTTTTGGGCTCCAGCCATAGCCCCAGTCTGCGGTAAAAATTTCAAGGCTTTTCAATACTTCATCCAGGTTATCAAAAGGTTCGCCCATACCCATGTAAACCACGTTTGTTAAGGCATCTCTTTCGGGTAAACTTTGTACCTGGTTCACAATCTGCCCTGCTGTAAGGTTAGCCTGAAAACCCTGCTTGCCTGTCATGCAAAACAGGCATCCCATCTTACATCCAACCTGTGATGAAACGCACAGGGTTTTCCTGGTTTTATCAGGGATGTAGGCCGACTCGATAAACTGAAGCTTCCCGGTAGGGTAGAGGTACTTTTTTGTACCATCCACTGATTGCTGCACCTTAGAATGAGGTGTTAATCCCCATTCAAAATGTTCTGCCAATAAAGTTCTTGCGGCTTTCGAAAGATTTGTCATTTCTTCAAAGGAGCCTATATTCTTCTGGTAGAGCCATTGCGCAATTTGTTTGGCGGAGAACTTGGGCAGGCCAAGCTCAACAACTATATCCTGGAGTTCTGTGAGGGTCTTTCCGAAGAGGTGAGATTTGGACATGAATTGTTTGATTTGATTAATTGAAAAGGTTGGCAAGGTTTTGATTTACATTTTTAAGAGATTGGTTATCCAATTTGCCAATTATTTTGTGAATCAAATTTTTTTCGACAGTTGCAATTTTATGCGTCCTGATTTCAGAAGGTATGAGTAAACCTGAAGCTTTCCAATCATTAACTAAAACATCATATTTTGAATTGTGAAACTGTCAGGTAATTCTGCAAATGATTATATCATCATCAATAGTATCCTCAAGGATTAAGGCCGGCCTGATCTTGGATAGGTTATCATCCACAAAAGGAAATTTTATGAGAATGATCTGACCACGATTGAGTTTAGTCATCTCCAAATTTTTTATCGTAAATGGAATCTACATCAGCATATCCATTTATGAATTGCTCTGCTGCCATCGTTTTAAAATCTGCCTCATCCTTGTACTCCCCTGATTCGTCAATGAGCATGATCACTCTGATCTTTTTATTTTCGATAGATTTAATTTCTGAAATTACCTTATCAGGAATTGAAATTGATTGGCCCTTAATTTTTGTTTCAAATTCTATTGCTTTCATCTTTATGCTTTAAAAATAAATTTCTGCCAAAATATTGCCGTAAGGAATTCCTTTGTCAATCAGGATGTCCCTGGTGTCAACCACCATTTCGGTGCTTCCACAAAGATAATATTTTCTGTCCGGTGGTAGCTCAGGCTGCTCTTTTAGCCACTGGGTGAGCCTTCCATGGTAAACACCCTCGCCGGATTCCTGGGAGCAACACCTGATGAAATCATTGCCAAGTTCATGCATAAATTCATCCTGGAAGTAAAACGAGTGTAAAAACCGGCCACCATGAATCAGAATTTTATCTTTCCGGATGCCTGATCTCCACATCGAAACAAAAGGTGCGATTCCTGTTCCTGAGGCAATCCATGTGGATGGTTTTGCCGTTCCCAAAAAGTTTCCCCAGGGCCCGGAAGCATAAATATTCTCTCCCGCTTTAACCTCCGACAAGGGAGGGGTAAGCTCACCATCCGGCCTTATGTTGTAGAGAATCCAGATGTCATCATCCTGCATTCCGCTGGCAATACTGTACATGCGAGGTGTTTTTTCGGGATCAATTGTAAGGGCAATCACCTGACCTGGAATAAACGTAATATCACGCTTGTACTTTAACACAAAAACCCCGGAGGCAATTTCTTTGTTGCTGCTAACAATAAATTTCCTCAGTTCATCTCTTTCGGTATTTGTCATACGATTTGCTTGCTGTTATTACGCATATTAACCCAACATTAAGATTTTTGTTTTGAAGCCCCTCATAATTAAATCCCGGGATTTATCTGAATGGCTTTGTTTACTTTTGCCCAAATTCCAAAATTTAAAACATGCAAAAAGATTTTAGCGTAAACGTGAATTCAGAAATAGGCGATCTGGAGGGTGTAATCATTCACAGCGTTGGCCGGGAGGTTGAAAACATGACCCCCGAAAATGCTGAACGTGCACTGTATAGCGATATATTAAATTTGGCAGTTGCAAAGCAGGAGTATGCCCAGCTTAAAGGTGTTTTGGAAAAAGTGTGCCGTGTTTATGAGGTTGAAGACCTGCTGGCCTATATCCTGAAAAATGATAAGGTACGGTCGGATTTGGTGCAGAAAGTCTGGAATAGTTGCTCCGATCCGCGAACGGTGGCCTTTTTGGAGGAGCTTCAGCCGGATAACCTTGCCAGGCAATTGATTGAAGGTGTGGAACTCAAGCGCGACAGCCTTTCCAGATTTCTGAGCCATCAGCGTTTTGGTATCAGGCCGCTTCACAATTTTTTCTTTACACGCGACGCCTCTGTCTCCATTGGTAATCATATCTTGATTTCGAAAATGGCAAGTCCCGTTCGCGACAGAGAATCCCAGATTATGGAAGCTATTTTTGATTACTATCCAGAATTCAACACCCGGACATTTTCGGCTGCCGCCGGCGCAGGTAAATGCAAAAACGTGAGTATTGAGGGGGGCGATGTGCTTGTTGGCCGTGACAACCTGATCCTGATCGGCATCGGATCACGAACTACGCCTGATGGTGTGGATGTAATTATCGATAAATTAAAAGATTCAGAAGGGGTGAAGCATATTATTGTTCAGGAATTACCAACAGAGCGCGAATCGTTCATCCACCTGGATATGGTGTTCACATTTCTGAGCCAGAGCGAATGTATGGTTTATGAACCTGTGGTGATGCAGCCCAACCGCTATAAAACCATCCATATCACCATCGATAATGGGAATGTAAAAATCTGTGAAGAAAAAAATATTCTGGATTCTTTGTCGAAACTCGGCTTAGATATGAAACCGATACATTGTGGTGGAATGGCAGACCAATGGACGCAGGAACGTGAACAGTG
>CAYNDN010000139.1:0-9871 GCA_964395075.1 uncultured Lentimicrobiaceae bacterium
CGCTCAATGCCGGCCCCTATGATTTAAACGATTATAATGGGCTGATCGACCTGCAATATCCAATCTATAATCAGCTTAAAATCAATGTCCGATATGCGTTCTCCCTGTTAAAGATCAGAGAGCGTGAGTATGAGAATGTTGATCCGGGAGAGGTGAAAATCCGGAAACAATACAATCGTGTGCTTTCTTTTAGGTTGCTGTGGTTTTTCAATGAACAAACCTCACGCCGCAGCCAAAGGGGAAGGTTCTAATCCATTTGGAGCAAGTATTGGGTCGGGCCAGACAATTCGGACTGTTTTAGACTTTTCTAAGCACTTCGCAATAGGAAGACAGAAATTTAACCTGGAATCCTTGGTACCCGGTAGTATCCAGGAATTCCTGTGTCAAAACAGACCCGACATAACAGGAATTACCTATTTTCATAAAAGTGCATTTCCTGCATATATTCCCATACTTTTGGCGGAACCATAAACCGCACATCTTTGCCATCGGCAATGGCCTTGCGGATAAAGCTTGATGAAATCTCTATCTGTGGGGCATCAAAGAATTTGATTGAGGAATGATTCTGGAATTTTCCTGCGTCAAATCCCGGGCGGCTATAGATGTAAATTTGAAAGTATTCCAGTAAAACCTGGTAGTTTTTCCATTTATGAAATGAACCCAGGATATCCGTTCCGGCAATTAACACGAATTCGTGATGAGGGTATTTTTCCGACAGCCAGGTTAGGGTATCGATAGTATAGGACGGTTTTGGCATCCTGAATTCGATATCCGAGACCCCAAATTCCGGATCGTCTTCGATGGCAGTTTTTACCAGCATCAGCCGGTGGTGATCTGCCAGCAAAGTATTTTTGTCTTTTAATGGATTTTGAGGCGAAACAACAAACCAAACCTGGTTCAGGTCGGTAAATTCACGCATGTAGGATGCCACGATTATATGACCGGTGTGAATGGGATTGAATGAACCAAAAAATAATCCAACTTTTTTTCTCATGATAAATTGATGTTAGTAATGATGTGTAAACAGATCATGAATAACATTTCGGTATTCGAGTGCGTTAATATGGTGTATCAAAATCAAAAATTATTCACTAAATTCTACTTGTTCCACTGCACTTTGAATTACTTATTTAAACTATTATGAAACAGAAAACCGTAAATCAGCTTCTTGAAATGCTTTATGAAAAACACACTCCCGAACAAATTAATGATGACCCAAAATTGAGAAAAATCAAGGCAAAGTTATTCGAAATAAAAATGAAAACCATCAACGGGGGAAAGGTTACAATCGAAAACGCTGACGAAATATCAAGATTTTTCAATGGCTCATAAGTGTTGAGCATGTTCATTTCCGGTATGCTTTCAACATCTTTTTCACTTTCCGCAAAAACATGAATGACCCGGAAATGGTTACATCGTTTCCGTTGATGGCCACACGCATACTTTGTGACCACCACATCAGGAAATTATATGCCGAAGGTTTGTAAACAAGCTGGCCATTTTTTCTTTTTGGAGGTTTAAAACCAAATTGTCGGATAATAAAACTGATCATTTCATCTACTCCACGTACATCTTCGAAACGAATCTTCACAGAGTCTCTCAAGAAAATAAATGTGAAAAATACAACTAAAACAATGGTTGAAAGTTTCCTGTTGGGTACAGCACTCATTTTATCAATTCAAAAATTTTTTAATCGTTACATAAGTTTCCTTAATAGCATCCTCCAGCACGTCGTTAACCACAATCACATCAAATTGTTTGGCAAAGGTAAGTTCGTATTCAGCCTTTTCCACCCTCTTTTTTATGATTTCATCGCTATCGGTTGCCCTGCCCCTCAATCTTTTTTCCAATTCGGCAACGCTGGGAGGCCGAATGAAAATGGCGAGGCACTTCTTATTAAACTGTTTTTTAATATTTAAACCGCCAACTACATCCACATCAAAAATTACATGGTTTCCTTTTGCCCAAATGCGGGCGAGTTCCGATTTTAATGTACCATAAAAATTTCCGGGATAAACCTCTTCCCACTCAATAAATGCGCTTTGGCTGATTTTGTTGCTGAAATCTTCAACGGGCAGGAAGTAATAATCGTGGCCATGCTTTTCGCCCGTGCGTGGTTTGCGGCTGCAGGCAGAAACAGAAAATTCGATATTCAGGTCACTGTTCAGGATATGTTTTACGATGGTTGTTTTACCGGATCCCGATGGTGCCGAAATAACAATTAACTTACCCTCCATAAATTACAAAATATTAAAAAGTTGTTCTTTGATTTTTTCCAGTTCATCTTTCATCTGAACTACCAGTTTCTGTATGTCGGAGTCGTTGGCTTTGGAGCCAATGGTGTTGATTTCGCGGCCGATTTCCTGGCTGATGAAATTTAATTTTTTTCCGTTTGAGGTATTTTTTTCCGAAAGTGTTTGTGTGAAATAATCGCAATGGGTGAGGAGCCTTACCTTTTCTTCGGTGATGTCTATTTTTTCTAAATAATATACAATTTCCTGCTCGAAGCGGTTTTCGTCAATTTTTTTGTCGTCCACAAATTTTTCAACATCCTGTTTTATCCTGGCCCTGATCCTGGTAATGCGCTGACCCTCATATTCCTCAATCGATTTCAGGAAATTTTTGATCGTGTTGATGCGGTTTTGGAAATCGGTTTCCAGCAGGTTGCCTTCCTTTATCCTCGAGTCATTACAATTATTTATTGCCTCTTCAATAATTGGTAAAAGTGCCTCCCACTCCTCCTCTTTCAGTGTTTCTGGAATGGCCTGAACTACCTCAGGAAGTTTCAGAATTGTGGGTAACAATTCACCGGGGGTTACATCAATCTCAGGTTGAAATGCCAGTATTTCACGGTAATATTTTTTTACCAGTTCACGATTAATCTCAAAGCTTGCATTAGCTTCCGAATCATCAACAGAGATGGTGATTTCTATTTTTCCCCGCTCGAGGTTGTTGTGGAGTAGCGACCTGATTTCCAGTTCTTTTTCTTTATAGATTTGAGGGATGCGGGATAACAGGTCAAATTGTTTACTGTTGAGGCTTTTAACTTCAATTGTGTATTTGCGTTTTCCGGCCTGGCCTTGTGCCTTGCCATACCCGGTCATTGATTTTAACATAATCGCTAATTTTCAGCAAATATAGATTAACCTAACCTAACTTGGACAAGCCAAAACCAAAAAGGGAGTTACTTTTTGATGCGTGTAACATGTTTTGGCTTGTCTAAACTGGGGTTTTGGGAATATTTATGCGGTTGTTTTACCTACTAATTATGTTAAAAATAATTAGTCATCAGATATTTATTTAATTTTGGGGTTCTGATTGGGTACATCAAGACACAACTAAATTTTTTATGATAAAAGGGGTCATCATAGAAGATGAACAAAATGCTCGTGAAACTCTGCGCATGTTAATCGAAAGGTATTGCGAGGATGTTGAGGTTGTTGGAGAGGGGCATGATGTAAAATCTGGCCTGGAGTGTATAGTGAGTAATAATCCTGATTTGGTGTTTCTGGACATTGAAATGCCTGATGGTGATGGTTTTGATTTGCTTCGTCAGTTAAAGGAGTTTAATTTTAACATCATCTTCACCACTGCATATTCTGAGTTTGCGGTAAGGGCTTTTAAATATAACACCATCGATTATTTGTTGAAGCCCATTATGCAGAAAGAATTGATAGAGGCTGTAAATAAAGCAAAGGGCGAACTAAAATCGAGGGACTTAACAGAAAAGTTTCATAATTTGCTCACATTCATGAACAATGGGAAAAATAATAAACGCATTGTTTTATCTTCCAGCGACAGGTATGATGTTGTGAGCATTACGGAAATTATCATGTGTAAGTCAGAACGCAACTACACTTCCTTTTATCTTGAAGACGGTCAGGTGATCAAGGTTGCCAAAACCATGAAAGAGTTTTCGAAGACTTTGATTGAGAACGACTTTATCAAAACCCACCGGGGATGCCTGATTAACCTGGATCATGTTAAATCTTTTGGGCGCACCACCACTAACACCATCAGGTTAACCAGAAACCTGGAAGCCCCGGTTTCAACCAGAAATAGGGAGAAATTACTGGAATTAATCCACCGGCTGGAGCTTTAAAAAATCCCCATTTTGTTTTTGAATTGTATGGGTTGAGCTCTGCTACTAACAACATTCCTGCTTGTTAATTTCATAAATCACATTTCCATACGTAGCATTCAGGTCTGCTTGTTTAAACCCATTGTTTCTTAGCACTTTAATGCTCGCTGTATGTTTTTGTTTTGTGCGGGCAACTACCTTGATAGCCGCTTCATGTGCAAAAGCCCAGTTTACCAAACCGCCAAGGGCTTCGGTCGCAAAACCCTTTTGCTGTGCCGGAACCAGAATTGAATAGCCGCATTCAACAGTTCCCTGATTATCCGGGGGGCCGTTGAAACCGCCATTCCCGATAACAACCCGCTTTCCATTTTGTATATAGATATAATACCAAAGCAGCCATCCGCGGTGATGCGGGTTATCGTAGATCATGTTAAAAAACCACTCCATTGTTTTTTCAGTATTTTCAGGTGGTGGCCAGCCATGTAAAAATTCAGCCTGAAGAATGGATGAAAGATTGAGGATGTTATTCATTTCGGCAACAGCCATTTCGTAGTTGCCGGCAATAAGTTCAAGCCTGGGTGTTTTTATCAAAAATGGTCCTGCCATCTTAAAGTTTAATGAGTGATGATGCCCCTGAGGTAATCAGATTACCAATTTCGGGATCACCATAGTATCTTAAAACGGATGCCCCCGACAGGTTAGCATCCAGATGATCGGTAACATGCACGGTTCCATCAGAGGCTCCTGATAATTTAAAGTAAGCTGATGAAGCAACAAAATTACCCATATTTAATTCGCTGGCACCACTTGATTCCAAATAAAGGTCAGCACAGTTTCCATTCATATTGATTATGCTGGCGCCTGAAAGTTCAATATCACAATCGCCCGCATGAATATTCCCCGAAAATACACTGGCACCAGACAGCGATAATTTAAAATCATCCGGGTCGCCTGCCGAAACAAATTCATGCATCGAAACCACGGTTGCCCCGCTGCCTTTAATTTCTTCAACATAAGGCATGCTGATTTCGGCCCTGAGGCTCACATTGTTGTAATTATGATTGTCTTCCAGCCCGATGATCAACCAATCGCCACTGCGCCTTACTTCCAGATAATTTACAATGTTGTCATCTACAAAAAGCACGACTTCAAAAGCTTCTGCCTGCGTTACGGTTACATCGAAAGCATGGCTTACATCAAGCCGCTCAAAATTGCTGAATGCATAATCAACGTCAATGATATCTCCAGAGCCTTTTACACGGCTGAAAATTCCATCATCATCGCAACCTGCAAAATGCATGGTAACAAAAGCAATGGCCACCAGAATCAAAATTTGCTTTTTCATTGTATCAATGTCTTTATGATTTAATTTCTTTACATAGCCATAGACAGTTAAAAATACAAAGGGTTTAAAATTCTTAAATTCTTTTTGCCTAAAAAAACCTGGAGCTTTAAATCTTGTTATCTTTGCGGCCGAAATGAAAAAAGGGAAGTTAACATATCTAACAGGTGTTTTTCTTGTGGTGTTTTTCCTTGGACCACAGCTATATAAAACACTTCACATTTTCACCGACCATCATGGCCATCTGAACTGCGAAGCCATGCGCTCCCCAGAATCCGGCCTGAACGGCGAAAATGACCACTGCCCCATTTGTGCGTTTCAGTTTGCCACGTTCGACCAGCATCAAAGTAGCATCAATCAGGATATTTCATTCGCCTTTCCTGTAATTACTTTTGAACATTCAGATACTTACCATCCCTTACAAACCGTATTTTCCTTTCATCTCAGGGCACCGCCCCTTCAGCCTTTTTCAGTTTAATTTTATCACCAAACTTTTTTATGGAATTAAATGTATCACGGGTTTTTTGTGCCGGCTTAATGGTACGAAACAGCAACCCGTGCTGCAATCATTTTCGTATTGCTGATATGTATAAATCCAGCAACAAAAAGTTGATTTTTAATTCATGAAATAAAAGCAGGGATTTCGATCGCTGCGGGCTCAGATTATTTTCAGGCTGTTTCACTTTCAAAATTGATATTGGTACGAAAAGGCTAATTGTCATTTTTATGATGATTTTGCTTGTGCATGCACTGTATGCACAGCAAACTGTTGATTTGTCGGGCCGGGTGCTCAACGAAAACGGGACTTCCATGCCAGGCGTGGTTTTGCACATCGGGCCAGATGACGAGCACGTAACCACCGGAAGCAATGGGAATTTCCGCGTATTCGGATTGCCCCGGGGAGAAATCACGGTGCATGCCCATTTTCTGGGATATGAAATCTGGGCCGACACCATTTTATTAACTACTGATCTGAATAACTACACCATAAAATTGGTGCCGAGGGCTTATGACCTGGATGGGGTGGTGATTTCGGAAGATGCCGGAGAAATGCAAAAGCGTGAACAAACCCTTGTGGTAACGAATCTCGACCGGCAATTCATTGATGCAAACCTAAGTGGTGATATGATGAAAACACTCAGCCGTTTGCCGGGCGTATCCTCCATCGACATTGGTTCCGGACAATCAAAACCCGTGATCCGTGGCCTGGCTTTCAACCGTGTGGTGGTTGCCGAGAGCGGCATAAAGCACGAGGCGCAACAGTGGGGCGTGGATCACGGGCTGGAGATTGACCAGTTTAACGTGGCGGATGTGGAAGTGATCAAGGGCCCGGCTTCGCTTATGTACGGCTCGGATGCCATTGGCGGCGTAATTCGGTTTGAGCCTTACAAAGTGCCCGTAAACGATGGAGCTTCCGGCGAGGTAACCCTTACCGGCAAATCCAACAATAACCTGCTCGGGGTTTCGGGAAGTGCTACCGTTCGTAAAAAAAACAGGTTTTTCCATGCACGGCTCACGGGCATCACCCACGGTGATTACCGCGTTCCCATCGACACGGTTACATACAACACATTTGATTTTGTGCTGAAGGACCATTACCTCAGAAATACGGCCGGAAGGGAAATCAATGGATTTTTATCCGGCGGCTTTACAGGGAAATGGGGAATCACTAAGCTCAGCATTGGGAATTATTACCGCCGTTCGGGCTTTTATGCCGATGCCCACGGTTTTGAGATCAGAAACAGCCGGATCGATTACGATGCCCGCAACCGCGATATTGACCTACCTTACCAGGAAGTGAACCACCTGAAAGTGATATCGAACACAAAAATGCTGTTTGATCATCACACGATGGATATCAACCTGAGTTTCCAGAACAACCTGCGAAGAGAATTTGCGGAGCCTACGGAGCATGGCTACCGGCCGCTTCCGCCAAATACGCTGGAGCGGGAGTTCAACAAAAATGTTATCTCAGCAAATGTTCAGATGAAACACCTGTTTAGCGAAGCCCACAGCATGACAAGCGGTGTGAACCTGGAATACCAGCAAAACCGCATTGGCGGATGGGGTTTCATTATCCCGGCATTTGAGCAATTTACCGCAGGGGCTTTCATTTTTGATCAGCTTAAACTCACCGACCGGCTGACAGCCAATGCCGGTGCCCGGTTCGACCTGGGGCACATCGCAATACAAGAATACCAGGATTGGTATCCAACTCCTGTTTTTGATAATCAGGGAAACCTTGTGGATGAAACCTTTGTGAAGCGGAGCCCATCATTATCAAAAACCTTTACGGCAGCCACCGGGTCGGTAGGCATTAATTACTCCGCCACCGATTTTACCGGAAAACTTAACTTCGGCAGAAGCTTCAGGCTGCCCGATGCCAGGGAGCTGGGTGCCGACGGCGTGAACTATCACATGTTCAGGCAGGAGCATGGCGACAGCACCCTGAACCCGGAAACAGCCTGGCAGGCCGACCTTTCGATGGAGCTTGAAAAAGGGCTAACAGCGTTTAACCTGAGCGGGTTTTACACCTGTTTCCCCAACTATATTTACCTGAACCCCACCAGCGAATTCTCGGATGAAACCGGTCTGCAGGTATTTGATTTTGTGCAGAACGAAGTGGTAAGATGGGGAGGTGAGATAGAAATTTCACAACAAATCAGTGAGGTTATCCTGCTGAATGTGGGAGGGGAGTATGTGTTTTCGGAGCAACGATCGGGAGCCAAGCAAGGATTCGGGCTGGCATTTTCGCCACCGCCATCCGTGATTGGGGGAGTTACCTGGAAGCCGAAAATTTGGGATGGCTTTGCCCGCGAAACATTTTTTACGCTCGAAGTGAAGGCGGCCGGGCGTCAGGATCGTGTGGTGCCTCCCGAAGAGCCAACCAAAGGATACAGTGTGCTGAACTTTCAGGCCGGGTCAGAACTAAGCCTGGGGAGGGAATTACTCGGCATCTATTTTCAGATCAACAATATAATGAACACCACTTATTTTAATCATACCAGTTATTATCGCCTGATCAATATTCCGGAACCCGGAAGAAGTGCTCAGGTAACATTAAAATTAAAATTTTAAATATTCACATTTTAAATTTGTAAAACTATGAACATCAAAAATCTTTCAATCATTGCAATTGCATTGTTTACAATTACGCTGTTCTCATGTTCAAAAGATGACGACGACAGCATTGGGCCCGTAGTTTCCGGCGTTGAGATCGGGCTTGGAAACAGTTTGGAACTGCACCAGGGCAGCGAACTTCATCTTGAGTTTGTAGTATCCGACAACGAGGGACTGGATTATTATACCATCGAAATCCACCCTGAAATGAAATCAACAAGTGTTGAATGGGAATACGAAAACACCTGGTATTTCGAAGGGCAGCCCAAAAATGATATGGTGCATCACCACGAAATCAAGGTGGCTGATGATGCCGACCTCGGACCCTACCATTTTCACATGAAAGTAGTCGACATCAACGGCAACATTACCTCTGTTGAAGAAGATGTGGTTATGCACGAGGCTGTGCAGGGCGATGGGCCGGAGATTCATGTAGAATCGCATCCTGCCGATGACGAGGCCTTTACAACGGGTGATGTCATTTCCATTGCAGGACATGCACATTCTGAAAGCCATCACATCAGCGCTATGTTTATCGGGATAGTGAAAGAAGCGGATGGCCTGGCCGATGAAGATGTGAATGCCTCCAATGCTATTGCCCTTTTCCACGAGCACGACTTCGAAATGTATGAGGTGGATTTTGATGTGTCCATTACCGTGGGCGCAGCAGAGGACAACAACCACCCCACACCCAATCCAATCGATTCATGGAACCTTGGCGAAGCCTACATCCTGGTAAAAGCCGTGGATGAGGAAGGCCATATTTCCTTCTCGCAGCATTACCATATTGAAGTTAATGAATAGGAAATTATGTAATTCATACGATGACCAATAGCACGACCTGCTATTAGTCATCGTATGAATGTTCAATAAAATGAATAAAAATGAAATCAATAAAATTATTGGCCACTTTGCTGGTCGTTTCAATAGTGTTTTTGAGCTCCTGCTCCGATGATGAACAAACCGATACGCTAAAACCAGAGATTAACATGGAGGGGGCGGATGCCTTTCCCAAGCCCTGCGATACCATTTACCGGGGCGAACCATTTACTTTCAGGGCAACTTTTACCGACAATGTGGAACTGGGTTCGTTTAACCTGGAGTTGCATCACAACTTCGACCACCACACCCACGGTAATCATGTGGAAACCTGTCCGGTGCATCCCGACAAGGATCCTGTAAACCCTTTGTATTTTAATCAGAATTACGAAATCCCGGCCGGGAGTTCAACCTTCATGGCTGAGGTTTCTATTGATATTCCGGGTGATGTGGATGAGGGGGATTATCATTTTATGGTGAAAGTAACCGACCAGGAAGGCTGGTCGGCC
>CAYNDN010000140.1:0-2482 GCA_964395075.1 uncultured Lentimicrobiaceae bacterium
ATGCAACATGCTTTAAATGAAACTCCTTTTTTGGTTTTGGCTTGTCCAAGTTGGGAGTAATAAACATATTTCAATATATACACAACCGTCATGAATTTCAACTTCTCCCGATTTTCTTCAGGTGTCTGGATTGCAGCCTCAGCCATAATTGTGCTCACCCTTTTCTACCTTTTTTATGTGGAAATTTATATGAATAAAAAGGAGGAAGCTGTGATTTCAACCCGGTTTCGCGTGCTGGATCAGATGGGCAGAAACATCAGCAAACGCTTTGATGTCCTGAAGCAGAACGCAGAGGACATTAGTAAAAAGGCAGCCCTGGAGAACGTTCCCTATGACCAGCTTGCCGGGCATATAACAAACAGAAGGGATATCAACGAAAATTTAACAGTCAAATCCATAGTTCCTTCCGATAATGATTCCGATAAGGTTGAATACAATAAGGTTGGAAACATATATTTGGATGCAAAGCGGATATCATTTGAGATTTATTTTAAATACCCTTATCAATATGATAAAAAAAATACCGCCAAAAGTGAATCGGGTAGTAGCGATTTAACCTACGTCATGACGGTGGAATCGTCCTATGAATACCTGATAAAAGGGCTTGAACGGAAAGATATTTTCAATGGCATACTGCTGATCAATGATCAACACGAAGTGGTTCACAATACCCTCAACCAGGAAATCATCATTACAAAAGGAAGCGGTGATGCCGCTGACCTTAATTTGGAAAAAGAAGCAGCAAACAAATCGGATGAAGAACAGGATGTTCGTGATTTCATGAAATCAGAGATTGGTAATATATTTTCGGGGGAGGCCATCGACATCAAAATTTCCAACAGCACCTATAAAGCTTTCGTAAAACCAATTGAAGTAAACAACGAAACCTGGTTTGCCATTGGATTAATGCACAAATCAAAGTTCAAGGCCACCATCAGAAGCATCGAACCCTGGTTTGTCATCCTGCTTTCGATGCTCCTGATTTTTATCATCCTGGGTTTGCCGCTGATCAAACTCGCGGTGATATCCAAAACGGAACAATTGGAAACATCCACCATCATCAGCAGTGCGCTATCGACTATCCTCGGCGGATCGATCATTATTTTGTTCCTGTTTTTCGTGTCCCAAAATTATAAGCGCGATTCCAATATCAAAAACCAACTGACAGTTTTGTCGGACTCAATAAAACAGGGCTTTTTGTCTGAAATAAATAGTGCATACAAACAAATGAGCGATTATTATGAGCTTATGCCTGTGAAATTCGGTACCCTAAATGATGAACCTTATTATAGTGCAATCCCGATTTCTGCAAAAAGTGTTATCAACAACACCAAAATTGTTCAAAGCAATAAAACCGATTCCCTTACTCTAAATCAACCAAAGAAATTAGAATCGGGGTCAGGGCTTGTGGTTAAAGATATTTTAAGCCTCCCTGAACCCTTTTATCCCAATATTTACCCTTTCGGAGATTATTATTTCTGGGTAGATAACAATGGAAGACAGAAAGCGTACCTCACCCCATTCAATGTATTTGGAAACATGTCTAACCTAAGTTCGCGTGATTATGTAAACAAAAAAGACGAATGGTTTTTGCCTGGCAGCCTTAATAAAAAATTCAGATTAGAGTCTATCGTGTCCGTGAGTTCAGGCTCTGTAAAAGCGGCCATTTCAAAACCAACGGGCATAGATGAGTTGCCGGTCATGGCCATATCGTCAAAGCTTACTTCCATCATCAACACCATCCTCCCCAAAGATTACGCATTTTGCATTATCGATAAAACCGGCAAGGTATGGTTTCACTCCAACGAAAACCTGAACCTTAAGGAGAACTTCATCGAAGAGTGCAACAACAATAGTGAACTGAAATCGCTACTCTATGCCAATGTGGCGAATACCCTCGAAGTAGATTACTACAATCAAAGGCACAAAATACATATCAGCCCCATCAACAACATCCCGCTCTACCTCGTTGCCATGCACAATATGAAGGCTGAAAGCTCTTTCCAGGCACAGGTAGTCACCCTCACACTCACCCTGCTTGGCCTCCTGCTACTGATCCTTTTTATACAAATCGTGGCACTGTTGATCATCGAAAGGAAATACCGGCTTGCCCTGAACCGGAATTTAATCATTAAACTTACCCGCCCCATCAGCAGGCTCAACGGTGAATATATGTACCTTTTCAAGCTATACCTGATTGTTGTTTTGATGATGATCCCATTCCTGGTAATTTTTGAAGATTTAGCTGCTGTCTCAATCATTTTTACCATGGTCATCATCATGTTTTGGTATTCGTATTATATCCTCAATCAGAATGATCTGAAGATAAAACACCGCAAACGGTTTGGCCAGTTTAGCCTTGCGCTGCTCATGATTGTTACTGTGGTTAGCATTATCCTGCAAATAGATGAGGCATGGTGGGAAATCCTGATTTTTGAAAGTGTTTTGGAATGAATAGCCGAAGCGGCCATTTTGTGAGCTC
>CAYNDN010000140.1:2492-9862 GCA_964395075.1 uncultured Lentimicrobiaceae bacterium
GGCTGTTACCATGCTCCTGTCACATTTTTTCATCAGAAAAGAAAAACAGGATTTATTCGGGTACTGGAATAATTACACCTATTTCTATCTGATGGTATTGATTCTTTTCGGGATATTCCCCACCCTCAAATTTTATGAGCTGGCCTATGAAACAGAATCCCGAATCAGGGTACGCCACCTGATGTTTGATTTTGCAAACCAGAAGGAGAAACGGAACTTAGACCTGCACAACTACTTTTCTGAAATAAAACAAAGCGATGGGAATGCCCGGAAGGTTGAAGAAATATATGTCTCGCGCAAAAAAAGAGGTATTTACGGTGATATGATTCATGGATTGAAGTTCAGCGATGAGGTAACCATCAACTCAAGTAATCAGAAAAAGCTAATCATCGATTCGATTTCCCCAAACAAATCTCGAGTTAAATTGACCATCGACACAACCACAGACAAGAAATCTGGTCGGTGGGAAAAATTGATCAATTTCCTTCGTCCCTATTATGATGATTATGTGGTGGAAAACAAATACCTGCTTCACGAAACAACAAACCACAAGTATAAATCCTGGTACATAACGGACAATGGCAGAATCCTCCTTCTTTACCCAAGCCTGACCAATAATTTTTCGCTCGATGAAATAGAATACAATGCCGTTTCGGCTGAACTGCCAAAGCTCAGTTTGTATCTTCCTTTTAGTTTTAACGGAATGCGGGAGGCCGATGAATGGCTATTGAATGTCCTTTTTTGGATAATGGTTGGTATCCTGATATACATTTTTTACGCGTTGATCAGCTTCAGCATTTCGCAAATATTTACGCGCAAAATCATTACAAATTTCCATTATCAGGATTTCGGCAAGACACTTCACCAGCAGAAACTGGCCAACAAAGACATCATGGTTTACAGGCTTTCAAGGCGGGATCATTCCACAGCTTGCCGCGATGACTTTGTTAGAACCTATGGCCGCCATGCCATCGACACTTCTTCAGTCGAGAAAATGGCCAAAACACAGCGTAATATCGATAGCCTGATTCGTAAATGTAAAAAGCTATCCGAAACTGAAGCACAGAACCCCCTAACCCTGCGCATTGATTATTTTGACGTGGATTTTGATAACCCTGATTTTTTCATCCAAAAAATGCGTATCATCAGGAAATACGTGAAAAGGAGCGATATCCACCTGGTGATTTTTTCTCAGTTAATTCCTGCTGAAATAGCGAAGCACTATTCAGAAGATATAGATAAGTTGTTACAAGATAAAATTGGCGACACAAAAAGCATCAATTTGCAGGTGGAAGCATTCCGGAAGATCATCAAGCAGTTGGATGATCTCATGATAACGCTACTTATTACCCCACTGCCGGTTTTATATCACAGGCCCGAAAAAGTTATCGAAAATTACTGCACCGAAAAACCGAGGCACATAAATAATGATGAAATGATAGAAGGTGAACTATCGGCCAGCGATTACCTCAGGCACTATAATGAAGCACTGATAGCTTATAAATCAGAGTACATTGAGGCAAAAGGAATAAAAGAAGGCGAAGAGCTGATCATCAACAAAATCAATACCCTGGCAGGACAGTATTACAACGACCTTTTCGGGAGCTGCAACGCCGAAGAAAAATATGTGCTTTTCGACATGGCCCATGATCAAATTGTGAATCCAAAAAATGAAGCAGCCATTCATAGTTTGCTGAAAAAGGGTTTGTTGGTGAAGAAGTGCTATAAGATCAATTTTATGAACATGAGTTTTCGCCGGTTTATCATGTCGAAGATCACCAAACCGGAAAAGCTCAAAATTGAAGCTGCTTTGGGAAAACAAACCGGAACCTGGCAAAATTATCGCAACGCGCTATTGCTGGTCATCGTGGCACTTTTTATTTTTATTGCTATGGCCAATCAGGATTTTCTTGACAACCTGAACAATCTGTTTGTGGCACTTGGTGGTATTATTGCGGTGGTAACCGGAGTGCTTGGGTTGTTGAGCCAAAAGGGTAAACCAACGTCAGACTGATCAGGCGTGCAAACAAAAATGAATATGCTGATTTAGCGCCGCCGGTAATTATAAAATCATGATTAATCTGAACACTTTGTAGAAACTGACCAGCGCATTTTTGATGGACTGCCAGTATAGTTATAACCAATTGAATTGTGAAATCAGTGAAACAACCAAAAATATTTAATGATGTGATAGGGCCGGTAATGCGCGGACAATCCAGCTCACACACTGCCGCCAGCTGGCGGATTGCACGGGTATGCCTTGATATACTGGATGAACCGCTGAAAAGCGCGCTGGCCGAATTTGACCAAAACGGAGCCTGGGCTACGAATTATGTGGAACAGGGAACAGCCATGGGTATCATGGGGGGACTGCTTGGATTGGAAATTACAGATTCGGATATGAAAAATACCAGGGAGCTGGCAGAGGAGCGGAATTTATCCATTGCTTTTAAAGTTAGCTCTTACCCTACCAACCATGTAAATACCGTCCGCATTTCACTATCAGGAATCCATGGGAAAAACCTGCTGGCTTATGCAACTTCGCTGGGAGGAGGGGCTTTCAGTATTTACCGGTTGAACGATTGCAAAGTTGATATCCGGGGAGATTATCATGATTTGTTGATATGGCAAAACGCCAACACAAGCATTCCGGATGGCATTCGATCGAGGCTCGCAAAAGGTGCGATAATAAATCAATCATCCGGCATAAATAACTCGCTGATAAATATCAAAACTCCTCAAAAAATTCTGGCTGAACTCAAGCAGGAAATTGTTCAATTACCCGGCGTAAAAGAAGTTATTGAGGTAAATCCAATGCTTCCGGTTGTTTCGGGAAATGAAACGGCATTGCCCTTTACAACCATAGAATCTCTGCTGAAATACGCTGAAAAGGAAAACTATAGCCTGGGCGAATTGGGGATTATTTATGAAAAGTGCCTTAGCGGACTTCAGGAGCAGGAACTCCGGACCAAAATGAAAGCAATCATTGGCATTATCAACAGCAGCATAAACACCGGGCTTGAGGGCACTGAATATCATGACCGGATCCTGCATCAGCAGTCGCACCTGATAAAAAAAGCTGAAGCAGACAAAAAGATCCTTGCAGTTTCGGTGATGAACAATATCATTTCCAATGTTACAGCCATCATGGAAGTTAAAAGCGCCATGGAAGTTTTTGTTGCAAACCCTACTGCAGGGTCGGGTGGAACGGTCGGTGGTGTGCTCCGGGCAATTTCGGAGGAACTGAATTCAAGTGAAGATGAACTGATTGATGCATATTTTGCTGCAGGCATTGTAGGCACCATGTTTGCAGAAGGGCCCGGCTTTTCCGCCGAAGAACACGGATGCCAGGTGGAGTGTGGTGCAGCTTCGGGGATGGCTTCAGCAGCAATTGTGCAATTGTTTGGCGGAACGGCCAGGCAGGCCATCGATGCGGCTTCCATGGCTATCCAGAATATGATCGGCCTGATTTGTGATCCTGTGGCCGACCGGGTTGAAGTGCCCTGCCTCGGTAAAAATATTCATGCTGCCGTAAACGCTTATTCTTCGGCGATCATGGCCCGTTCAGGCTTCGATGCAGTGATCCCGCTGGATGAAGTTATTCAGACGGTTTCCCGTGTTGGCAATCAAATGCCATCTTGTGTTAAATGCACCGGCAAAGGTGGCCTCGCCATTACTGATGCAGCCCTCAGGCTAAAAAGAAAAATTATTCCACAATGATAATTCTGTTTTCCTGATTGCCTCCGCTGTGAATTATGGATGCAATGTAGGTTCCGGGCGTTAAATTTTGCAAATTCAGTTGTTGAATTGGTTTGGTAAGTTTTAAACCGGTAAATTTATCGGCCTCAACCCCTCACTATGAAGCCAATTTTATTCCTGCTGGCATTCCGGTAATTCCCCAAAAGGTTACCGGGAAATTGTATTTTTGAAGCAAATTAATTTTGTGGAAAAAATATCTTAGCTATGCCCATCAGTTTTTTCACGACATCGCAAATATTGCCATTTATTTTTGGCGCTGTGCTGCTGACAGTTTCTGCAATTCTGTTTCATAAAAATGAAAAATTGAGCCTATGGTTTTTGTTTGCCGGATCTTTAGGTATGGGATTCTTTATTGCAAACCTCGACCACTTTCTCATACTTTGGGATGAGCAGTACCATGCCCTCGTTGCCAAAAATCTGGCAAACAATTTCCTGAAACCCACACTTTACGCCAATCCTGTCCTCGATTACAATTTTCGGGATTGGACCAATAACCACATCTGGTTGCACAAACAGCCACTCTTTTTATGGCAAATGGCTTTGAGTATAAAAGTATTTGGTACATCAGCACTGGCCATCCGGCTGCCCAGTATCATCCTGCATGCATTGATTCCGCTGCTAATTTACCGAATGGGTAAAATTGTTATCAGTAGCCGGACCGGGTATTTTGGCGGTCTTTTATTTGCCGCAGCATATTTCCCGCTGGAGCTTGTAGCGGGCAGGTATTCAACTGATCATAACGACCTTGTTTTTCTGTTTTACGTAACGGCCTCATTTTGGGCATGGTTCGAATACCAAAACTCCGGTAAGAAACACTGGCTGCTGCTGATCGGGGTTTTTAGCGGATGCGCCGTTCTGGTAAAATGGCTTATGGGTTTGTTGGTTTTTATCGTGTGGTTCTTAACCATTATCATTACCAATAATCATGGCAGGTTTAGTATCAGAACATACCTTCCCGCAGTTTATGCAGGATTGGTTAGCGTAGCTATATTTTTGCCCTGGCAAGTATTCATCCTGATCAACTTCCCGGAAGAAGCTCATTATGAATATGCTTTAACCTCATCTCATTTTTTCCATGTAATCGAAGGACATGCAGAACCATTGTGGTTTTATTTTAATGATGGACTGGGAAAAATTTACGGGCAGGGTGATCTTATGCCGATTGTGATACTCTTTGGGGTGATCCTCCTTTTGTTTAGTATTCCCAAAAAGATGTACAAAGTTGCCATTGCTGTATCCATCATTTTTGTTTATACGTTTTACACACTTGCTGAAACAAAAATGATTGCATTTACACTTATCGTTAGCCCTTTTATTTTCATAGGGTTAGGTTACCTTATTCATTGGTTGATCTCCTTTTCGGAAGTGAAAATTAAACGAAAATGGATAGGGAAAATACTTGGTGTTTTACTGCCTCTCATCCTGGCCTGGTCGATGCTTAATATTTCTAGAATAGCCAATTATCACACGCACTGGAAACCACACGATAACCACAATCGAAGTCGTGAGCAGGCAGAGATGCGATTCATAAAATTACTTGAAGAAAAACTTCCAGGTGAGAATTATGTCATCTTCAACACCTCAATCACCTATGACGGACACATTCCAGTGATGTTTTTCACAGATTTCATTGCGTACCCTTTCATTCCGTCCAACGAACAAATCGAGCAGGTAAAAAATAAAGGTTATCATGTTGCCATAGTTGATCTGGGTAATATTCCTGACAGTGTTCTGAATGACGAATCTATATTGGTTGTAAACCTGGAAATGAACAAACCGGATTAAAGAAATACTTAGAAATTGAAAATCCGTGAAAGCTACGGCTTCAGATAGTCAATGGATTCCGGCCCCATGTTAAACAACAAGTCAAGAATACTTATGCCTGGAATAAAACCATGCTTTTCTGAAAAAGCCTGATAATATGTTTTGAAATGAAAATTTGAAATATCAAACTTTGGTGAGAGGATATGTCTGAAATCTGTCATTTCTTCCGGGTCTTTTTCAAAGGAATCAGTAACTGAGATTTTCACTTCCAGGCCAATGATTTCGCAAAGTTCTTTTATTTGCTTCATGTTGAAATCAAACAGGTTCGCAAATTCTTTTTGATAAAAAACCTTGATATCATCCTGATAAAAGAGAAAAAAGGGTGAGTTGGTGTAGGCAATTCGTATGGCCCGCCAGTGGAGTGTTTGCCAGTCGTACTGACCGGAGATTTGTACCCTGTCAACCTGAGTATGATGCCCATTTACCCGGGTTACCGGAATGGTAAGTGGCAGTTTGCCATTGGCTGTGTAAATTTCGCAACGGTTGCGAAGTGTTCGTTTGGGGTAGGTCTCATGTTTTTCTATAAAAACTTCCGGTGCGGCGGCCATCAGCATAAAATAGTGTACTGAGGGCATATAGGATGTTGGAAGTAAAACCGGCTTTTCTAAGGTCATGTCTCAAAAATTTGGGCGCAAAGGTATTTAGTTATTGGTTATTCGTTTGGTTATTCGTTATTGTCCGAAGCATTAGCGTAGGAAGGATTTTTGGCGGTTTACTATGGAGATAATTGAAGTACCATCGCTTTTGCTTGTTTACCTATAATCATTTTATCAGAAAAACAAAAAGGTGCAATACCTGAGTATAGCACCTTTTATTATGAAGAGAATTACAAAGAAAAATTAGTTGTTCACAGGTTCAGTTTTCTTGTTTTTTAAGAGAACTTCGTCGATCACCTGTTTCAGGGTATCTTTTGGTAAAGCACCTTGTGCCATTTGAGGCTGCTCATCTTTAGGGCAGAACAACAAAGAGGGAATACTGCGGATACCAAATGCGCCAGACAGCTCCTGCTGATCTTCAGTATCTATTTTGTAAATGTCAATTTTACCATCATATTCCTCAGCCAACTCTTCGAGGATTGGGGCAACTATTTTACAAGGCTGGCACCAATCGGCATAAAAGTCGATCAAACAAGGCTTGTCGCCTTCAAAAGTCCATTCTTTGTTTTCTTCGAAATTAAATACTTTTTTGAGAAATGTTTCTTTCGTTAAATGTTCCATGTTTTAATTCTGGTTTATTGTTATCAATAATTTATTTTACAAGTAAAACATCGGCAATTATTCTTTCAAAAGCTGCCTTATCCTTAAATCCTTTATCCATTTGGGGTTGGCCATTTGCAGGAATGTAAAGGAAAGTAGGGATACTGGTAACCTGGAAAACCGATGCGAGTTCACGCTGAACCTGGGTATCAATTTTATAAACTTTAACCTGGCCGGCATAATCCTTCGAAATCTCATCTAAAATCGGAGCTACCATTTTACAGGGCTTGCACCAGTCAGCATAAAAATCGATGATGGCCGGTTCTGTTCCTTCGTAAACCCATTGCTGCGGATTTTCTTCGTAATTCCAGATTTTCTCTTTAAAGGTTTCTTTTGTTAAAAATTCAGGTTTTACTTCGCCGCTTTTATTACCGGTGCTGCTAACTTCGGTTGTGGCTTTAGCTGTTGCACCTTCGCTGGTTTCGCTGTTTGCGCTGCTACATGCCGTGGCTGAAAATGTAATTGCCAGAGCAAGAAGAAAAACAAATGAAAATCTTTTCATATTTAATCCAGCTCGGGTTGACCAGATCG
>CAYNDN010000141.1:0-9834 GCA_964395075.1 uncultured Lentimicrobiaceae bacterium
CTGGCATCGGCAACCTGCGCATCCGGCAGTACATGGAAGACCATTACCAGGTGCCCGATGATTTTGAACAACTGCTGTATGTTGGCCAAATGTTGCAGGCCAAAGGAATCCGGATGGCCATCGAAGCTCACCGCAGCGATATGCCCTACTGCATGGGATCGCTCTACTGGCAGCTCAACGACGTGTGGCCTGTGGCTTCCTGGTCGTCCATCGACTACTACGGCAATTGGAAAGCGCTGCATTACGCAGTGAAAGAAGCTTATAAAAACATCGTGGTTTTCATCGATAAAAAAGGTGGAAAGATTGGTTTTACGATTGTGACTGATCTGGCTGAAAAATCAAGCGGAACACTGGAAATGAAACTGATGGATTTTGATGGTAATCAATTATGGAATAAGCAAATGAAGGTTGAAATTCCACAAAACACTTCACGATTGGTATTTGAAATTCCGGAGAAAGAAATCCTGAAGCGGTCCACAAGAAACAATGTTGTGCTGGTAGCTGGTTTAGAAAAGGAAGGAAAGAAAATAGACCGGACTTTGCATTATTTCGTCGAGCCCAAAGATTTAAAATTACCCAAACCTGACATCTATTTTCATTTTGCAAAAGGAGGCGGAAACATCCTCATCACCATTCAATCCGACAAGCTGGTGAAAAATCTGATGCTGATCGATGGAAAGGGAAACGGCCATTTCTCGGATAACTACTTCGATGTGCTGCCCGGAGAAGAAGTCAAGGTTTCCATAAAATCCACGCTTTCCCCGGATGAATTTAAGGAAGGATTCAGGTGGTTGGATTTGGGGAGATAGTTATTATGTTTTTTTTCGAAGAAACCATCTAATTACAAAATCGAGTCATGAAGAACGAATCACAATATGAAATGATCATTTACTGGGATAAGCAGGACAAAATATTCGTTGTTGATATTCCTGAATTAGTGGGCTGTATGGCTCATGGCAAAACGAAGAAGGAAGCCATTGATAATGCTGAGGAAGCTATCAATCTTTGGATAGAAACTGCAAAAGAAGACAACATCAATATTCCTGAACCAAAAGGTCGTCTTTTATTTGCCTGAATCTGTTTCCAATAGAATACATCGATCTGCATTTTAGTTTCCATACCTTTTCAGCGCTTTCTCATATACTGATATTAACCGCAATTTAAGACTTTCAGGTTGCAGCACTTTTACCCGGTCGCCATGCGACAATAATTCCATGACAAAATCATGCGTGATAAAAATATTTAGCTTTATGCGTAATTCTTCTTCATTGTCAATCAAAACCTGCTGTGTTTCATGTAATGGCAATGATTTGATGTATTTCCCCTGAAATGGATCGAATGATAGGACCACTTCATGTGGGATCTGATTATCAGGGCTAATAATCCCAAAACAATATTTGAAATGTTCATTCACATCATATTTCTTTTTTACGCTGAAAGGTGTTTTTGTGATTTCCAGTTCCGACAGCCGGTCCAATGCGAAGGTTTTTATCCGGTCATCTTTTAAATCATTGGCCAGCACGTACCATCGGTTTTTAAATTCTTTCAGGGCATACGGTTCGGCCTGACGATACGTGATTTTGTCTTCCCAGAATTTGTGATAGGTGAATTTAATCTGAACCTGGTTTTTTATGGCGTGTATCAACCCGTGCAAATTTTCAGTACCCTGTGGTCTTCTTTTTTCGAAGTGAACAATTTGTGAAATATTCCTGATAAAGCTAAGCGAATTCAACATATCGAATGCTTCCAAAACGCGTTCATTTAGTTCAGGTTGCAGTTCATCATCAATGTAATAAACCTTTTTAGAGAAGTCATACTGAATGTCAATATTATAGAGCGAACGGATATCTTCAAGGTCTCTTTGAAAGGTACGTTTAGAAACCACAAAATTATAACCCTGCAACTCCGATTCTAACTCCAGGTATTCTGAAATTTCATTGAAGGTTGCAGGATGCTTCCGTACCTTTTTGATGATCAGACTATATCTGGCTAAGGCTTCACGTTTTGACATGGTACACTTCAGTTTATATAAACATTGGCAATTCTATCCCTTGCTTTTTTCGTTTTTCTACTATTCCTAAATCATAATACTTTTAAGGCAATAATATGAAAGGGGCACAATAGCAGGAGTACAAAAGTTTTAAGTATTTTAAATTTGTGTTTGAGCCAAATATTTCTGGAATCTCTTTATCGCTATGTTTACTTGATCAAAAAAGATTTCTATTAGTTTATCTGATTTGGTTCCAAAGGGAATTGGGTTGTTCTTATCATCACTTTTATTCAGCACTGGTAACCCTTCATCATCATTAAAGTTTTTTTCGAAATCAGGATCTGAATCTTTTTCGAAGTAATGAGTACTTACTATGTCCAGGTCTCTTTGAGAGATGTGAATCCAAATTTTGTTAATTCCATGAGAAAGACCAACCTTAAAGACTCTTCTATTTTCATAATCGAAAGGGCCTGCTTTTTCTATAACAATACTCTTAATATCATCCTTAATTTCTTTAAAATTAGAATCTTTAACAGTTTTTCCAACTTTATTAATCCTATGCACAAGCCTGTTTTGTAATTGATTATAGGATTTTACCAATGCCTTTACTTCATTTTGATTTTTATGTACAAATTCTTCCATTTTAGTTGTAATTTTTAATATGTCGTTTCCTAAAAAATAAATTTTGAAATGTCGTTTTAATTGCTTTAAAAATTGTGATACGTTGTCTGCTTCACACTTTGAAATCCAGGTGTCTAACAAATTCAATACATCAGTTGAATATGTGATGATTTTGAACTTTCCCGATTTCTCTAATGTTGACAACTCTTCTTCCTGTATGCTGGATAGTTCTGGTGGTCTGCCGTAAGGAGAAAGAAACAGCAGCTTATATTTGTCATTTGATTGACTTTTCAAAAAATTTGAGTAATCCTGAATTTGATTTTGTTGATCTTTTGCCCAGACTTTATTTTCAATGGCAACAATATAGCCACTTTTGAATCGAATATATAAGTCAATCCGCCTTTTCTCGCTTGTTAACTTTTCAGTCCGTATCTCAGCTAATTCCATTGTGACAGGTTTACCATCACAAAACGAGTTCAAAAATTCTGCGAGAAAAACATCACCTTGTGCATGTTTTTCATTTGGGTCTAAAAAATACTTCAGGATTTCAGAAATTTTGTTTTCGCCCACGTTAAAAAAATTGAACCAGTTAAAATCGAAAGCCAACTGTTTGTTGTAGGCCGCTTTGAATTCGTTGTGTGCTTCAATTTGTGATCTTGCCCAATTAATGATTTTTTCTTTTGTCGATTTCTCATTCTCATTAGATGTCTCTGTACAACTCATATATATCTTATTTAAGGTTTTTCGTTAATTCTTTTGTTTTTCCGTTTTCACTCCACATTCAACCATAAAAATACCATAATCCTGATAATGCTCAGCCCATTCAGAAGTTTTGAAAATTATACTACCATCGCTGTCATCAAATACTTCGAAAGTAAGAATAGATTTTGAACAAGTTATTCCGCGTGAAAAATCCAAATCACCGATCTTTTTAATAGTATCAAAGCCTTCATTTTTCAATATTCTGAATAGTGTATCAGGCGGTAAATAGATGTGTTTCACTTTTTCGACACCACCGGCATCGAATAAAACTTTGAAACACCCATCGTATTGGAGTTTAAAATCTGTAATTTCTATTGTATTGCTCTCATTCATAACACTATCATTTTTATTTGGTAAATATCCTGAAATATTATCTGCACCAATTGTAGATGCAAATGTAAATATCAGGTCGGACAAAATATGTCGCTGTCTCAAAGAAATTATTTATAGCACGGAGAAGAAAGGAAGGTTTTTATAAAATCAACACTTTTCCCGGAAACATTTGAGGAAAGGTTCAGGTGGCTGGATTTGGAGGGGATTGAATGATTTTTATATCATCTTATTGAATCCTCTATATGGTTGAAAGCCTGACCTTGAATCGTCCAAAGGACATTCAAGCGTCAAATTGGTGTTGAGATTTCAATATGAATAGTGACTTTTCATTATTCCCCAACATTTCCTCCAAATCCACGTTAATATTGGTTACTAACGAAATTCCTTAAAATAGCAAATATGAGAAAGTTAGCATCTATTCAAAAAATCTGGAAACTGGAACCCATCGAGGGTGCCGATGCCATCGAAAAAGCCCGCGTGCTGGGCTGGGAACTCGTGGTTAAAAAAGGTGAATTCAATGTGGGCGACCTGTGCGTGTATTGCGAAATCGACAGCATCCTGCCCGAAAGGCCTGAATTTGAATTCCTGAAACCGCGTAAAATGCGCATTAAAACCGTAAGGCTCCGCGGACAGGTCTCCCAGGGAATCTGCTTCCCCCTGAGCGTGCTGCCCGAAGGAACACCCATTGAAGAAGGCCTGGACGTAACCGAAATACTCGGCATCACCAAATATGAAGCACCCGTTCCCGCTTTCTTAGAAGGCGTGATGAAAGGCGGCTTTCCGTCGTTCATTCCCAAAACCGACGAACCCCGCGTGCAGATTGTGCAGGAAATGCTTGACCGGCATGTGGGCGAAACATGCTACGTAACCGAAAAAATTGACGGCAGCAGCGTAACGTATTATTTTAAGGATGGAAACTTTGGTGTTTGCTCGCGGAATATGGAGCTTGAAGAGGATGACAAAAATTCGATGTGGAAATTTGCCCGCGAAACTGATCTTGAAAATAAACTGAAAAAACGCAACCGGAACATTGCACTGCAAGGGGAAATTGTGGGTGAAAACATCCAGAAAAACACACTCAACCTGCGTGGTCAAACCGTGTTCTTTTACAATGTTTTCGACATAGATGCCTACCGTTACATGGATTTCAGGACTTCGTTTCTACGGTGGAATCATTGGATATGAAAACCGTGCCTGTGATCGAGGAAGCTTACCAACTGGAAAACGACATCGACAAACTCGTGGAAAAGTCCATCGGGAAATCCGCGATTAATCCCAAAGGCTGGCGCGAGGGCATCGTGATCCGCCCCCACAAGGAGCAGTTCGAAAACGGGGAGCGTTTTTCATTTAAGGTGGTTAATCCAAAGTTTCTGCTGAAATATGATGGGTAAACCCTGAATCACAAAAGATTGAAAGCTGCATATAACAAACGCCCTTTTTCATGAATATTTCTTTGGAAAAGGGAGTATTTATTTCATCACAATCAGCGGACAAATGGCCAAGGCTCTAATATATCTTAATGTGGTTAGTTAAAATCAATTTTCTTCTCTATAATTTTATTGAGCAGATAGTATTTTTTATAAGTTTTTAGCTCAATCATTCGGCATGATGATTAACGGCATTCATTAAAAATAGTATCATCGAATTTCTCTAATTTATCGAATTATTTTCCCGCCAATGGCGGGAAAATTTGTTTAATTCGTTGAATTAGATGAACAAAATACAATGTGATGTTTGCCTGGTCTTCAATTATCACGCAAAACAACAATGAATACTATCAGAGCCCATGTTTTCTGCTAATTTAATCCGTTTTTCCGGTTAAAGGAGCGTGCCGGAGCCGGTGATCGGCGTTTACTGCGCCACTGGTTATTCCGGGGTTTTTGATGCGTAGGCGGCCTTTGATTTGATGGTTTTACACTGCTTCTTACTTCAGTATTTAAAGCCACAGGTGCCTGATCATCATTTTTAAACGGATGCTCGTTAACCACTGGAATCCTTTCACCAATCAGTTTTTGGATATCTTTCAGGTAAGGTCTTTCCTCATCATCGCAAAACGAAATGGCCAGTCCGCTGGCATCAGCCCGTCCGGTGCGCCCGATGCGGTGCACGTAGGTTTCGGGGATGTTGGGCAGGTCGTAATTAACCACCAGCGAAAGGTCGTCGATATCAATGCCGCGGGCGGCAATATCGGTAGCGATCAAAACATTGGTTGTGCCGTTTTTGAAATCACCCAGGGCCTGTTGCCGCGCAGTTTGCGATTTGTTACCATGAATGGCAGCAGCTTCAATATTCGATTTGCTCAGCAGCTTTACAATTTTGTTAGCTCCATGCTTCGTCCGCGAAAATACGAGTGCGGAACCCCTGTGTTCGGTTTTCAACAGGTGTGCCAAAAGCTTTTGTTTTTGCTTTTTGCCCACGAAATATACGGATTGCTCCACCTTTTCGGCGGTGGTCTGTTCCGGTTTAACCGACACTTTTTGCGGATTGCTGCCCAGTATCTTTTTGGATAAGCTAACAATATCCGGTGGCAGGGTTGCCGAAAAAAACAGCGACTGGCGTTTTGCCGGCAGCTTAGCGATGATTTTTTTGATGTCGTGGATAAAACCCATGTCGAGCATGCGGTCGGCTTCATCCAGCACAAAATATTTTATATCATCCAGGCTTATATAACCCTGGTTCATTAAATCGAGCAGTCTGCCCGGAGTTGCTACCAGTATATCTACGCCTCTGCGGAGGATGTCGGTTTGGTTGCCTTGCTTCACACCACCGAATATAACCGTGTTTTTCAGGCCGGTATATTTACCGTAAGTTGTAAAGCTATCGCCGATCTGAATGGCCAGTTCGCGTGTAGGTGTAACAATCAGGGCGTTTATTCTGCGCTGACGGCGATTTTGCTGTTGGTCGAGATAGAGGTGCTGCAAAATAGGAACGGCAAATGCAGCGGTTTTGCCTGTGCCGGTCTGGGCACAGCCCAACAAGTCCTTTCGGTTGAGGAGGATCGGTATGGATTGCTCCTGGATAGGGGTGGGTTGGGTATAACCTTCGGCGCTGAGCGCTTTCAGGATGGGTTCAATAATTCTAAGATCGTTAAATGTCATATAATATTTTAAAAACCCGGCAAAGGTAAACTAATTATTTAAGAGCTGCGGTCAATGATAAAGAATACGCTTGCGGATTCGAGGTGTTTTAATAATTTTGCTGTGAAAATTAAACTATGGCGATATGGACTGGGTCAATTACATAGAACAGAATGATAAAATTCTTGTTGGAAAACCTGTTATTAAAGGAACACGCATTTCAGTGGAGCATCTCATAAATTTGATGGCAAGCGGATGGTCTGAGGTGCAGATATTAGAAAACTATCCACGTCTAAAACGTGAACACCTTTTGGCAGTTTTTGCTTTTATTGGCGAATGCATGAAGGATGGTTTATTATACAATGAATCCATTAAATCAGCATTATGAAATTATTGGCAAATGAGAATTTTCCAAAAGCAAGCGTTGAATATCTCAGGAGTTTAAGCTTTGATGTTAAATTTATTGGTGAAGATTTTGCTGGATTTCTGGATGAGGAAGTAATGGGTTTAGCTATTGAAGAGCAACGCACTATTTTAACTTTTGATAGTGATTATGGGGAATTAATCTTTAAAAAGGGTTACAGACCACAAGCAGGTGTGATATATCTCAGGTGGGATAATTTCCAGCCAGAAGAGCCCGGTCATCTAATTGCTCAATTAATCGGCAGCTCAAACCTGATTCTCAAGAATGCATTAACAGTTTTAGCCAAAAATCACATACGACAAAGAAAATACTAAGCACCAGTTGTTGATGTTATGAAAGGCATCAGATAAAATCCCGATAGCCGAATTTTACGAATAAAAAGATTTGCCACAGCCTGAACCGACCAATCGTGAAATACACGATTAACATAACCATTCGCGCATTCGTGGCTATTAGAATATTGATTTGTCGCTATAATTTTGTTTTTCAATAGAAAACTGAAAGACGATTCCGAAAATCAATTTTTATCCCATTAAACCTCTGTCATACTAATCTGTTAATTGAATTAGTTTTGCAAATTATTTCATTAACGCATTAACCATGAATACAGATCATTTACACCCCATATACGAAATCCTCAAATCCCGCATCCTGCTGCTCGACGGCGCCATGGGCACAATGATCCAGCGTTACAAACTCACCGAAAATGACTTTCGCGGTGAGCGGTTCAAAGACCATCCCACCGATCTTCAGGGCTGCAACGATTTGCTTTCGCTCACCAAACCCGAAGTGATCAGCGAAATCCATGAAGCCTACTTCGAAGCCGGTGCTGACATCGTGGAAACCAACACCTTCAACGGAACAAGCATCTCCATGGCGGATTATCAGATGGAACCCATGGTTTACGAAATTAATAAAGCTTCCGCTGAAATCGCCAAAGAAGCTGCCAGGAAGTTTTCGAAATTAACCCCTGACAAACCACGCTTTGCGGCTGGAGCGCTTGGACCAACCAACAGAACGGCCTCCATGTCGCCGGATGTGAACAATCCAGGCTTCAGGGCCATCACCTTCGATCAACTGGTGGAAGCCTACCAGGAACAGGCCGAGGGTTTGATGGATGGTGGTGCAGATATCCTGCTCATCGAAACCATCTTTGATACCCTCAATGCCAAAGCCGCCATGTTTGCGGTAGAGAACGCCCTCGAGAAAAAAGGCAAACGCCTGCCGCTGATGATCTCCGGCACCATCACCGATGCCAGCGGAAGAACCTTATCAGGTCAAACCACCGAAGCTTTCCTGATCTCGGTTGCTCATGGAAATCTGCTCAGTGTGGGCCTCAACTGCGCGCTGGGAGCCAAAGAGATGCGGCCGTACCTTGCGGAACTTTCGGCAAAAGCACCCATGTATGTGAGCGTATATCCCAATGCCGGCCTGCCAAATCAGTTTGGCGAGTATGATGAATCGCCCGAAGCCATGGCAGCCAGCCTCAAAGAATTTGTGGAAAGCGGTTTCGCCAACATTATCGGCGGCTGCTGTGGAACCACACCTGATCATATCCGCGAATTTGAAAAAGTAGCCAAAGCCGGAAAGCCCCGGCAGATTCCGGAAATCGAACCCAGGATGCGATTGAGCGGACTGGAACCGCTGGCGATTTTCCCGGGCAGCAATTTCATCAATGTGGGTGAGCGTACCAATGTGAGTGGATCCAGAAAATTTGCCCGGCTGATTCGTGAGGAAAACTACGAAGAAGCACTCTCCATAGCACAGGACCAGGTGGAAGGCGGTGCTCAGGTGATCGACGTAAACGTGGACGAAGCCATGCTGGATTCCGAAAAGGAAATGGTAAACTTCCTGCACATGGTGATGTCGGAACCCGATATCGCCAAATTGCCCATTATGATCGACTCCTCCAAATGGACGGTGATCGAAGCCGGGTTGAAATGCCTCCAGGGGAAATCCATTGTAAATTCCATCAGCCTGAAAGAAGGCGAGGAAGAGTTTAAACGGCAGGCTAATCTGGTGAAAAAATATGGTGCCGCAGTTATCATCATGGCCTTTGATGAGGAAGGCCAGGCCGCTGATTTTGAACGGAAAATCCAAATCTGCGAACGGGCCTATAAAATCCTAACCGAAGAAATTCATTTCGCACCTGAAGACATCATTTTCGATCCCAACATCCTCACCGTGGCCACAGGAATTGAGGAACACAACAATTACGCGGTGGATTACATCAACGCCATTAGATGGATCAAGAAAAACCTCCCGCACGCAAAAATCAGTGGTGGGGTGAGCAACCTCTCATTTTCGTTCCGCGGAAACAATGTGGTGCGCGAAGCCATGCACTCGGCCTTCCTCTATCACGCCATCAAAGCGGGTATGGACATGGGCATTGTAAATCCCGGCATGTTGCAGATTTACGATGAAATCCCCGATGATTTGTTGCAACTGGTAGAAGATGTGATCCTGAACCGCCGCAAGGATGCCACCGACCGGCTGATTGCCTATGCAGATAAAGTGAAGGACAGTGGCAAAAAAGAAGAAATACACGATGCATGGCGCGACGGCACTGTGCAGCAAAGGCTGAAGCATGCGCTGGTAAAAGGCATTGTTGAATTTATTGAGGGGGA
>CAYNDN010000142.1:0-6421 GCA_964395075.1 uncultured Lentimicrobiaceae bacterium
TTTGCCAACTGCCCAATTCCTGAAATGATAAATACAATCGATAAAAATGCGCTAATGAGTGCTGTTGAATAGGAGGGTAAAAAATATGCCTGATTTGTTGCGCTAAAACTCGAAACAATCGTAACGAGATTTAACAATATGTAATGTGAAATATATGCAGAAGCCAGGATGAAGGTGATAGCAGCCTGAGCCCACTGCTTAGCGACCAATGAGATTATGAAAGCAAAAAGTGCGAGGAAAGCAGCACCGTGTATCAGCGTCATGGCAACATAGCCCCATATAAAATTCATGGCATTCCAGAATTTTTCAGAAAAGGAATTCCAGCTTTTACGTGCGGCCTCGTCATCGCCTTTTTCGATGTATTTTATTTTTAATGTTTCAGCCCATTGTTTCATTTTTTCTCTGTTTACCGGATTGGAATCCGGAGAGAGAATATTTTTTCTTTTTGCAATTTCTGCTGGCCTGATGAAAATTTTAAAATAGTTTTTTGGAAGGATTTTAAAAAACGGAACAAAGTAGGATTTTGACAGCGCATACGGCCCAAAGTAGAGCAGTACGTCTTCCTTTTGCTGTAGGTTCCCTTTTCGGATCGCCAGGTTTAATTGTTTGTCGAGTTTTTTATAGTAAGACGCCAGTGTTTGAGCATCTTTATTATAGCCCGAACGGTTTGCTGCTCCAATCCATGCCCATTCAAAGTGAGATATGGTCAGGGCGTTCGGATCCTCATTGACGATCTTCAATTGGTTTTTATCAAAATAAGTGCCTCTCATTCCTCTGGCATGCGTAACCAGGTTTTTTGCCATTGGCCTGAAATAGGGCACTGCTTCTGCAATCTTTTCTATTTTACTTTTTGATGCTGCCGATCCGGTTGCATAAGCAGGAAAGTCAGGATCTTCGATGCTGTTAAAAGTCTTAATAACATCGGTGTAAGGAGCGGAAGTTTTTTCGTTCACAATGAAGCGGCCATAATATTTGTGATTCATTCCGGCAATAACTATCCAAACAATAATCACTCCTGAAATTCCCAAAAGCATGGGCGTTAATTTTTTAAATGATAGCGAAAGCGGCTTTTTGACCAACAAAAATGCGATGAGTGAAACAACCAAAATACCGAGATACAGTAGTTTTTCTTCGCGTGAGTACCATAAAATTCCCCACCCCAATATGATGATTAAAGCATCTGCAATAAAAACCGGCAGGGATATTTTCTTTTTTGTGTGATTAAAAATTGAAATGATCGTTGCCAGAAAAATGAGCATTAAAACTGCTGGAAACTGAAACCTGTATATTCTTAAGTGTGCTGCTATTATTGGATTAAACAAGATAAATACGCCCAACAGAAACACCAGAAATTTGTATTTCCCAAACAGGTATTTACTTTTTTGCATGAGGAAAGTTGTAGCAATGATATTTAATAGTGAGAAAAGCCACAAGTAAGGTATGCCGGTTTTCATGCTGGCAGCCAAAAACATGGCATAAGCCGGAACTTTTGCCAGCGTAATTTGCATGTAGTTGCCTAACCAATTGCCGGCAACAATGTTTTCTGCCATCCAGTAATACAGAGCATCATCATAAAAGGCATCAACAATGAGTCTGTTTTTTGCATTGATGAAAGTGATAAAATAAAGCAATCCAAAAAGCGCGTAGGCTAACCAGTAGTATTTTTCATCAGAATTAAGGAATTGTTTTGGTAGTCCAATGATAGTTTTTTTGAAATCAAATTTCTGAGGCTTAAATTTTTTACCGCATTCTTTGCAGATAAATTGATCATTGCCTTTCTTTCTGATGTTTTTCGATCCGCAATTTTCACATTTCATTTATATACTCTTTTTTGCTGTGTTCATATTAATAATCATAATTACGAAGCTCGAAAATATTGTTTGCACTCCGAGAGATATCAGTGTTAGTGAAGGTATTAACAGCCGGAAGCTTTTTGCAATGTCAGTTATGGGGCCAAAACCAGTATTGTACCAGTCGATAAAAAGCATTAGAAAAAGTACAGCACCGATGACGAATAGGATCAATCCACTGATTATTCCTCGTGCGAGGCTAAATGCGTTTATAAATTTCAGGTGTTTTTGTTTGGCTGGAAATATACCCTGCCGAATTGAATAAATCCTCACGATGAGTGCAAAAATGAACAACTGGAATGATAAGACAGCAGCAAATCCTGAAGTTGTAAGTGAATGAACGTCCAGTTTTAGTTCTTTTATGCTTAATGTACCGGGTAGCAGCGCAAGCAACCCGATGAGCGACAGCAGAAAAATAATTATCGATGGATAAAAAAACAACCATTTGGGACTATAAATCAACAGAAAAACAAGGTGTCTCCAACCATCGCTCCAGGTGTTGAGGTGTGGTTTTCTCAGTCGTCCGTCGGGATGTAATTTTATGGGTACTTCGCAAATACGGTAGTCATAAGTACTTGCTTTTACCACCATTTCGCTGGCAAATTCCATTCCCGGGGTAACCAGATCAAGTGATATAATTTTTTCTCTGTTATAGCCGCGCAACCCACTGTTGCAGTCTCCGATCGGGGATTTGAAAAACAACCGACTCAAAAACGATAGCACCGGTGTCCCCAAATATTTATGCAGTGTAGGCATAGCTCCCGGCATTATGCCGCCTTTAAAACGATTGCCCATCACAAGGTCGTAACCTTCACGCAATTTTTCAAGGAATGGCATCAGCGGGTAAAAGTCGTAGCTGTCGTCGGCATCTCCCTGGATAATATATTTGCCTTTTGCCGCTGCAATTCCATTTTGAAGGGCAGCACCATAACCTTTTTGTTTTGTGTGTACAACCCTGGCTCCTGCTTCAGTGGCAATTTTCACGGAGTCATCAGTGCTGCCATTATCCGAAATCAAAACTTCGCCTGAAACACCATTTTCTTCAAAAAAACGCATCGCTTTTTCAATACAAGTCCTGATGGTATCTGCCTCATTTAAACATGGCATTAACACTGTTAATTCGATATCTTTCATTTTTTATTATTTGATAGGCAACCGGCATGTGAATATTTTGCTAAAATGATAAAAATTTGGGAATAAAGGTCATTTAGAATTCAAAAAGCCTGAATATTTCAAGAGCCTAACATTAAAATTTACCGTTTTTTTGTGTTAAGCTTAAAGGTACGCCGGTTGGCGGACACTTCAAGATTCTGTACTGACCTTCGATCGTCAGTCCTAAAGCGGACATCGAAGCGTCAAAATAAATCAAGCTTCACACATTCTTTATTTTCTCGTGATAATTCCGTGATGTTTCCGCTGCTTCTTTGCATTGTAAATAATTTATTACTCACACACTAAAATTTGAATACAATGAAAATTTCAAGAATTGCACTTTTAAGTCTAACCGCCATGATCATTATGGCTTCATGTAAAAAAGATGATGACAACCCAACTCCCGATCCAAATCCATCACCAATGACTAAGGAACTAAAGCTTTCCTTTACAGGATTGGAAAACCTCGGGATGGATTATGCCTACGAAGGCTGGATAATGGTTGACGGCAGCCCCATTACCACAGGAACCTTTATGGTTGATGACAATGGAATCCTTTCAAAATCATCTTTTATGATTGATGAAGAACAATTGGACAAGGCTACAGCATTTATTTTAACCATTGAGCCTTATCCGGATAATGATCCTGCTCCAAGTGATGTACATGTACTTGCCGGAGATTTTTCATCCTCATCAGCAGACCTTAAAGTAGATCACATGGCTGCATTGGGTGATGATTTTATGAATGCCATGGGTTACTATATTCTTGCTACCCCCACATCCACAAGTATGGATGATGAACTCAGCGGAGTTTGGTTCCTCGATCTCAGTTCAGGCTCACCTGCTTCCGGATTGCAACTTCCTGAACTTCCTGCCGGATGGGTTTACGAAGGCTGGGCCGTTACCGATGGTGTGCCTGTTTCAACCGGAAGATTTTCGATGGCTGATATGGCGGATTATGCAGCACCATACAGCGCAACAGATGCCGGCTCACCACCATTTCCTGGTGAAGATTTTATCATGAATGCTCCGGCAGGATTGTCATTCCCAACTCAACTGAATGGCGGCCTGGCAGTAATAAGCATCGAACCGGAACCGGATAACAGTCCCAATCCGTTTATACTGAAGCCACTGGTTGCAGAGATTCCCATGAGCGCAACCGATCACACTACCTATATGCTCGATAATAACTCTGGCTCATTCCCAACCGGAATGGCTACTCGCTAATCTCATTCATAACTCAAATCACTATTACCGAAAGCCGCTGCGGATATTCTGCAGCGGCTTTGTTATTATAAATGTTCAGGAATATCTGTCAGTGAAAATACTTCAACTTTCAAATTGTCAACCAAAAAAAACTCATCGGAATTGCTGTTGAAGAAAAATACCCTGAGCTGGTCATCAGGGTTTTGCAGGTCAGGAAGTTCGCAGCCAAATTCCACGTAAGTCCATTGGCCGGGAATGTTGTATTCGTGCAAATAAAAAGGCTTATAAAAATAATGGCTTCCGTTGTTTTCAAGCTGCACGACCAATTGTGTATTTGACGATTTTTGGTTGGAATAGATTTGCCCTGAAACCTTTACGACAACATTTTCGGATTTGATCAGCGGCCGGGCATCCACCAGTAAGCCAATGCTGTATTCGTTCACTTTGCCGGCCTGTGACGCAAAATTCCCTTTAAACGCCATCGTATCTGTAACTGAGGCAAAATTGACCCAACCATAGTCTTCTTCAAAATCATTTGTAAATTTTTCTTTTGATAGGATGGATTCTTCGGGAATACGCACCCGGGCTGCAGGGATCGTTCTCGAAAATGAGTCTTTGTAAATTTCAAAAGTGATCTGTCCGGGAGGGAAAACATATTTGTAATGCTGGTAAAACTGGAGGCTGTTCAGCACAATGAGAAGTCCAAAAATGGTCGTCATCAGCGTATAAACCCATTTGCTTTTTTGTATCGTGATGAGCAGGAAACCCAATAATATGGCAATAAGCGGATAGATGTCGATGAATGTCCGGTTGCCGAAATTTGAAGTAAAATTCCAGCAATACCAGCTGGATTGAACATAAATGAAAAGTACCAGGAATATTGTTACCCAAAAGAATTGAAACCGATTTTTTTTGAAAAGATAAATCAAGCCTCCCATGGCAAGCAGTGCCAAAGGTGTGTAGATAAACCATCCCTTGTCGAAACTAAACAGAATTTGAAAAAAGTAGGGATCCGTAAAATCAAAACCTTTGTCGCCGTAGGAATATACGATCCATTTTCCGGATTGCAGATACCACAAAAGCATCATGGTAAATGGAAAGAATGCACCCGCTAAAACTATTGAAGACAGATTTTTTAGATGGCCAAAACTCTTTTGAATAAGCCCGAATAACTTTGCTGAAGACCCGGCAATGAAGGGCACCAGTAAAATAACCAGTCCGTTTGTTGGCCTGATAATTACGATGAGGCCAAAAATAAAGGTTGCGAGTGTAATTTTCGAAAGTTTAAAATTATCGGATGCCTGCTTTATCAGGAGTAAAAATGCTGAAATTGCTGCAAAGCTGTAAACATGGCTCATGGCACCTTCTTTCAGCACATAATAATTGAGGTTGGTGCCAAGCACCACCAAGACCAGAATCAGCGCAGTTTGTTTTTCTGAAAATTTTAGAGCCAGGAGTAGTTTCTTTAAAAATCTTAATCCAAACCACAAATAAAACAGTGCAGCCAGCCCAATGGAGTATTGATAAATGATTGAATAGCCATCGGCTGGATATCCCAATATAAGCGATAAAAAATGCGCGATAAGAAAGAAGGGAAGAAATAAAAATGCCAGTCCGGGGAAATATACATTCACTTTTTTGCCATCAACATCCTGCCGGAAATCCTTTATTTTGTCATGGCCGTAATATTTGGCTTCATAATCTTCGATGAAATTATAATCAAGATCATCATAAATAAATATGGCGGTGAGATACCCGTAATAACCAAGACCATCGCTGATCAAAACCCGATCGAAGCGATCTCCCGGATTTTTCGCCACAAAAAAAGCAACCAGGTAAATTCCAAGGATGATTTCAGGTGTGTATCTGGAAAATTTAGCCACTGATTATTGGGATTTTTGTTATTGGGTTACTATATTATTATGGTTATTGTTGTATTTGGTGATCATTAGTGGTTATTTATGGTCATTAACCTTCTGATTTGGTTGTTGGATAATCATTATTCGCCAAATAAAATAATGCATTAATTTCTTTTACTAACTTGGAGTAATCTCATTCTATTGAGCCACTTAAAATTAGATTTCTCCCTTCAAATTTTTGCAAGCAAAAATTTTGCAGTCGAAATGACAACTTCTTTTGAGGGTGGAGGGCTGAAGGCGGAAAGCGCGGAGCGCTTTCCGCCTTCAGCCTATAAACATACTCAGCAGTGTCAC
>CAYNDN010000142.1:6431-9823 GCA_964395075.1 uncultured Lentimicrobiaceae bacterium
GTATTTCAATATTTTATAAAACTTTTATTCAGAGTAAGTTACAGATGTAAAGTTATCACTGTTGTTAGCTTTCAATTCATAATTCGCCCGAAGACATGCCAATAGCACATCCTCCAGAATTTCTTTACTCAAAATCCTCATAAATCAAATACTTTTTCCTGATTTGCTTAAACCGATCAAGCCCGGGTTGCCAACTCGCCCTGATGTCTTCTTCTCTCCAGCCATCTTCAATTTGCTTTCTGAGTTCAGCTGTGCCGGCCAGTTTTTCGAAATAGTTGGTAAAAAAGTCGGTCTTGTCTTTTAATTCCTGATGGTAATTAATTAGCCAGGAAAGATTTAATTGTGCAGGATTGTTCTTCATCTCTTTGGCATAGCCAATTAAATTCTGGCCGTTGCAGTGTTGGCCCTGGTATTTTGGGTTTGTGGCTGCTCCCGGGATTGATCGGGGTACAAAAAAGTAACTTCCCAACAGGTAATCAGGGTGGCCAATTACCTGGAAGGGATAATCAGTTCCACGGCCAACACTTACCACGGTTCCTTCAAAAAGGCAGATGGATGGATAAAGGTAAACAGCATATTTATTGGGCAGGTTAGGGGAGGGTTTTATAGGCAGCTCATAAAAATCTTTGTGTGTATAATTTTTAACCGGAATTACGGTAAGCTGGCATTGTATGCTGTCTTCCAGCCAAAACTCACCATTTACCATTTGGGCATATTCTCCCACGGTCATGCCGTGAACAATGGGCACGGGATGTAATCCGACAAAAGATTTGTATTCCGGTTTTAATACAGGGCCATCCACATAAAAACCATTGGGGTTTGGCCTGTCGAGCACGATTACAGGAATGTCATTTTCAGCACAGGCCTCCATCTCATAGGTCATGGTTGAGATGTAAGTATAAAATCTTGCACCCACATCCTGGATGTCGAAAATCACAAGATCAATACCCGCGAGCTGTTCAGGGTTGGGTTTTTTATTGCTTCCGTAGAGCGAGATGATGGGCAGGCCGGTCACCAGATCAATTTTATCATCCACTTTTTCGCCGGCATCAGCCTTACCCCGAAATCCGTGCTCCGGGCTAAAAACTTTAATCACGCGAATTCCTGCCGAAACCAGGCTGTCAACCAAGTGGGCATTTCCTATCAAAGAGGTGTGATTTGCCACAACGCCAACATTTTTGCCCTTCAGCAGCGGCAAATATTTATCGGTTTGATCTGCCCCTGTTACAATTGCTGGTTTCTCCGGTTGTGAAAATCCCGGTAAGACCAGGATGGAAATCAGCACTATTGTCAGAAAAAATTGTTTCATAATCAATTAGATTTACAAATGAACGGGCGAAAATAAGCTTTGATATTTATAAAGGCCGAAAATAATCTCGAATTAATCCTGTTACCTTTGCATAAAATAACAAGGCTTGAATTTTGAACTGTTCATAGCACGCGGAATCCTATCGGGCGATAAAAGCAATTTTTCGCGCCCGATCGTCCGTATTTCCATTATCAGCATTACATTAGGCCTTGCCGTGATGATCCTCTCACTCGCCATTACTACGGGATTTAAGAATGCCGTTTCAGAAAAAGTGATTGGTTTTGGGTCGCATATTCAAATCACGGGATTTGGACTTAACAATTCATGGGAAAAAGCGCCGGTTGATATCAACCAGGATTTTTATCCTTCACTCGAAGATGAGCCGGGTATCAAACACATTCAGGTATTTGCCAATAAATCAGGATTGATTAAAACAGAAGATCAAATCCAGGGTATTGTGCTTAAAGGCATCTGGAGCGATTTCGACTGGTCGTTTTTTGATGATAAGCTGGTTGAAGGCACACCCATTGTAATCGATTCAGCAAAACGGACAGATGATATTTTGATTTCGAAAAAAATGGCGAATGACCTGCTTCTTGAATTGGGTGATGATGTGCGGGTGTACTTTATCAATCCCGATGAAATGAGCCCACGTGGCCGGAAATTTACCATACACGGCATTTATGAAACCGGGATGGAGGAGTTTGATGATAAATTCATTGTTGGGGATATCCGCCATATACAGCGGCTAAACAAATGGGTAGAAGACCAGGTGGGTGGTTTTGAGGTGTTTGTGGAAGATTTCAGGAATATTGATGCGATGTGGGAAAAAATCTACAACATCATCGGATATGAACTGAATGCTACTTCCATAAAAACGTTGTATCCTCAAATCTTCGACTGGCTCGACCTTCAGGATATGAACGTGATTATCATCCTGATCCTCATGGTCGCTGTGGCCGTGATCAATATGATTTCGACGCTGCTCATCCTGATCCTTGAAAAAACCAACATGATCGGGGTGCTCAAAGCCCTGGGCACAAAAAATCTTTCGGTTCGGAAAATTTTTCTTTACAATGCAGGATTTATCGTTGGTCGGGGTTTGCTCTTTGGCAATTTGCTGGGCATCGGACTTGCCCTGGTTCAGCAATATTTTCAGGTGATTTCCCTGGATCAGGAATCTTATTATGTTCCTTATGTCCCCATCAACCTGGAAGTGTTGCCCATTGTTTTGCTCAATGTTGGAACCTTGCTACTTTGCCTGCTTTTCCTGATTGTGCCATCCTATGTAATTACTAAAATCAGCCCTGTAAAGGCCATCAGGTGGGAGTAGGGAAGGGGAGAGGTTAGGCGTTTACGAATAATATTCGTCTATAACCTGGCAAAACATTTCACGCGAAGATTGCAAAGTTTGTTATCGCACAGGCCGCAAAGCATTAAAATTGGTCTAAAAATTTTGCGCCCTTTGCGTTTTTCGCATTGCGTGCTTTGCGTGATATTTTCTGGCTTGTCCAGGTTAGGGGTTGGTTCCAATACCTCATTCACGAAAGCTACTGAGGTGTAGTATTAATCATTTTTGGTTCTTGATATTATCAATCCGTTGTCAATCTAATATCCGTATTTTTGCCCAAGAGGATTGCAAATGAAAAACATGCTCAATATTATTCAACGCCAAAAAATCATTCTCCTGCTGATCGCTACCCTGATCCTTGCAGCCTACCTGCGCTACAACACCTTTTGGGACGGACACACCTCGGGGGATGAGTTTCATTATGTGGCACTGGCCATGAAACTGGAGCAATCCGGAATGGACGGCTATAACATCCGCCATGTGGATTACGAAACTTTTACCCTAGACGGCAAATATGCCATTACGGAGATCATGTATGCCGACAGCGCCCGGGGCAGACTGCTCGATGATATGTACCGGATAGGCCGCGGGTATTATGATAATCCCCTGTACAACAATTCACCACTGTTGCCCTGGCTTTTGATGCAATCAAAAAAGATTATCGGCGGGGATTATGGGTATTTCATTTCAGGCACGCACCTGGGAAAATATGCAAAGAGCAAGCGACCCGAA
>CAYNDN010000143.1:0-9793 GCA_964395075.1 uncultured Lentimicrobiaceae bacterium
CGCCTCGAATTTGAACTTTATAGAGCAAACACGGGACATTATGGACAAGCACTAATTAATGGCCGGGCTTTCTATGCATAATGTTTTAAGCAGGCATTTTGGTTGAAAACTTTAGTATCAGCCAAAAAAACATTCATCGAACGATTGCGTTAATGAAATCGTTTAATCCAACTCATGAAGCTATGAAGCAGACTATCAACTTCAAATCAGAAAAAATTCACTTTAGTGATCAGGGTAGTGGTCGTGCTGTTGTGCTGCTGCACGGATTTTTAGAATCCCTTGAAATGTGGGATCACTTCACCAAAGAGCTCTCAAAGGATTTTCGTGTAATTACCATTGATCTGCCCGGGCATGGTAAATCTAACGTTTTTAATGGTGACTTAACCATGAGCGTTATGGCAAAATGGGTGAAGGCCGTACTTGATCATCTGGATTTGAAAAAATGTGTAATGGCTGGCCATTCGATGGGTGGTTATGTTTCACTGGAATTTGCTTACCAATTTCCGGATATGATTGATGGTTTTTCGCTTTTCCATTCTCATGCTTCGGCAGATACTGAGGAAGCTAAAGAAAACCGCCGACGGACCATCAACATCGTTAAACTTGATAAAGCCGGATTTATCAAGGAATTTATCCCGGATTTGTTTGCTGAGGAAAACGATGAGAAGTTTGCTGATGAGATTGCTGCACTTCAGAAAAGCGCAGCCAAAACACCCCCGCAGGCTATTATTGCGGCACTCGAAGCCATGCGCGACCGATCAGGCAAAATTGAGCTATTGTTAAATACAAATGTTCCCGTTTTGTTTATTGCAGGAAAAGAAGATAAGCGGATTCCTGTTCAAAATGTATTGGCACAGGCTATTCTGCCTGCACATGCTGAAGTTTTGATACTTGGTAATGTTGGGCACATGGGCTTTATTGAAGCTCGTGGAAAAACCCTTGAAATGCTGCGTTGTTTCATCCACAAAGCCCAATAAAAAAAGCCTTCAGAAATTCTGAAGGCTTTAAAATATCTTTTCCAAGTGCGATTGTTGGACTACAATCCGAGTTTAGCTTTAACCTTTGGCATTAAATCATCACCATTTTCAAAAAACAAAACCATACCCTGTGCTGTATTCAGCACATAAGCATAACCTTCTTCATTGGCTACTTCATCAATGGCTTTTCTGGCTTTCGTAATCAGCGGTTCCAGCAACTGGCTCTCATAGTTTGTGAGATCCTGCTGGGCTGTTTGATTAAATTCTACCAGCCGGTTGTAAAGATCCTGCAATTGTTTTTCTTTGGTTTGTTTGATGATGTTCGACATGGTAGCCTGGTTGGCTTCATATTCCATTTGCTTGTTTTCGAGTTCGGCCTGCATGGTAGCAAGTTGATTATCCAATCCTTTGGCATAGGTTTCATAGGCTGCGTTAATAGAATCCTGACCGGGCATCATCTGGATGAGTTCAGGGAAATTAATATGGCCAATTTTCTGTGCATTCAAATTAGTTGTTGTAAAGGTTAGCAACATGATGGAAACCACAACAAATACTTTACTTATTCTTTTCATTGTCAATATTTTAAATGATTTTACTCTTCTTTTAAGTCGGCAAAAATATACTATTTCGCCGACATTGTTTCAATTATTTTAAATGGTGCTTAATTTAAACCGAATTTAAGTTTAAGTTATAACAGGCTAATTACCGCGCACACCCATAATGCTTCCGATCTGGTCGAGAACATCATCGCTGATATCGTATTTAGAATCCACATACATAATTACCGGGCCACTGGCTTTATCAAAAATAAAACCATAATTTTTTGTAGAGGCAATATCTTCGATGGCGTTGAATATTTTTTCCTGTATGGGCTTAATCAGTTCCTGTCGCTTTTTAAACAGCTCGCCTTCAGTTCCAAAGTACTTCTTTTGTAAGGCTTTAATTTCCTGCTCAAAATCAATGATTTCCTGTTCGCGTTTTTGCCTCAGGTCTTCGGGAAGCAACACGGCATCCGCCTGGTAAGCTTTATACATTTTATCAACCTCGGTGTATTTTGCTTCAATTTCTTCCTGCCATTGTTTTGAATATTCCTCAATTTCATTTTGTGCATCCTGGTATTCAGGGATATTCTGCAGGATATATTCTGTGTCAACATAACCCATTTTCTGGGCATTTGTAGAGTGAAAGGCAAAAACTGTAAAAAGCACGATAATAGCGGTTACCTTTAGAAATGACGCTTGATTTTTCATATTTTGTTCCTCCATTAAATTATTAGTTGAAAAACTGCCGCAGACGTTAACAAATTGTGTTCCAAAAATGTATTGTTTGTTTTTTTCTGAAAATATTTAGTCGATCGACTGGTTGATTGAGAAATGGAATTGCCCGCCATTTGCACCTGGAATTCCAGGTACTTCATCGAAACCATAACCCCAGTCGAGGCCAAGAATACCAAACATCGGCAAGAATACCCGCAAACCAAAACCAGTAGAGCGATAAACTTTAAACGGATTGAAATCAGTAAAATTTCTCCATGAATTACCGGCTTCAAGAAAAGCCAACGCATAAATTGTGGCATTCGGATTTAATGACAGCGGATATCTGAACTCGAACGTGTATTTACTGTAAATGGCTCCACCCAAATTTGAATTCAGGTAGTAATCGGGAGTAATGGTCTCGTTTCCATAACCCCGCATCCCGATAAGCTCCCGCCCATCCAGATTGTTATAACCCGATAGTCCGTCGCCGCCGAGATAAAATCTTTCAAATGGCGTAACCCCCAGTATATCATTGTATTTACCTAAAAAGCCAAATTGTGTACGGGTGCTCAAAACCAGGTTGCCAATCAGCTTAGTGTAGAAATTACCCTTGATTTTCCATTTGTGATATTCAATCCATTTGTACTTTTCATTTTCCGAAATCGAAGCATAATCTTTATCGCTAAATGCTGAGTAGGGCGGTGTAAGCTCCAGGCTCAACGAAACCTCCGACCCTGATCTGGGGAAAATTGGAGCATCTATGGAGTTTCGCGACATTACAATATTGTAGTTGATATTGTTGTATTGTCCGTTTCCATCACCTACCGGAAAAATTGTAGAATATTTTTGCAGGTTATAAATCTGGAGGTTTACAGACTGATACAGGCTGAAGTAATCATCGGGCCAGCGCAAACGTTTTCCAAGCCCGAAAGTAACACCGTCGATGGTGAAAGATGACCGGAGCGGATCATTTTTTGAACGGCCATTGCTATATAATGAGTGGTAGTAGGATACGCTGAAGGCATTTGGTTTTTTACCACCCAGCCAGGGTTCAGTAAAAGACACACTGTAGCTGATGTAACCTTTTCCGTAGGATTGAAGCCTCAACGAAAGTTTTTGCCCGTCGCCCGAAGGTATGGGGCGCCAGGCTTTTCTATTGAAAACATTTCGTAGTGAGAAGTTGTTGAACGACAAACCCAGCGTTCCGATAATGCGGCCGTAACCCCAGCCACCCGAAAGTTCGATCTGGTCAGCGGAGGTCTCTTCAACCGAATAAATAATATCTACCGTGCCATCGGCAGGATTTGGCTGAATATCAGGTGTAATGGTTTCGGGGTTAAAAAACTTAAGCTGGGCCAGCTCCCTGGTGGTTCTGATGATATCGCTCCGGCTAAATAATTGTCCTGGTCTGGACCGCAAGTCACGAATAATCACGCGGTCGTTGGTTATGGTATTTCCCTTCACCAGCACTTTATTGATGCGTGCCTGTTTTCCCTCACGAATTCTGATCTCCATATCAATGGTGTCGTTTTCAACCCGTGTTTCGATGGGCACTGCCTGAAAAAAGAGGTATCCGTCATCAAGATAGAGTGAGCTTACATCGAGCCCGGCAGGATTGAAGGACAGGTTTGTATTAAGGGCTTCTTTATTGTAAATATCACCTTTTTTAATTTTTAATATGGAGTTCAGAAACTCATCATTGTATTTTGTATTACCAACCCAGTTGATGTTACCAAAATAGTAACGGTTGCCTTCGTTCAGGGTAATGTTAATGTTGATGGTTTTTTCGTCATGGCGATAAATGGAGTCGCTGATAATTTCAGCATCCCTGTATCCAAGCGCATTGTATTTATCAATAAGATTTTGCTTATCTTCCTGGAAATCATCTTCGATATATTTTGAAGATTTAAAAATCCGTATTTTGATATTTTCGCTTACGTAATTGTTGGCGATTTTCGGGATTGTATCGAAGTTTAACCTCAAAGAAGCGTTGATGGAATTCCATATCAGAAGCTCTACATCATCAAAAGGTTTAAAAGCACCTTTTTCTTTGGTATTTTTAAAAGCCCGTTGTGCTTTTTGGTCGCTTAAGTTTTTATTGCCAATAATGTTAATATCGTAAACCTTAATCCTGTCATTCTTTTTAACGTCGAAGGTAAGGATCACACTATTTGTTCTTGTGGTATCGGGCGTTTGAATAATATCAACTTCAGCGTCAAGGTATCCTTTAGCGGTAAAATAATTTATAATCCTGTTACTGGCAGTTTTGATCAGGTTATCAGTAACAACATCACCTCTTACGATCTGAATTTCATCCCGGATATTATCGACCTCAGCTTTTTTTAGCCCATTAAAGGAGAATTTAGATAACCTTGGACGCTCTCTCAGGTCAATATTCAGGAAAATCAGGTCGCCTTCAACCTTTGTTGCCGAAACATTTACATAAGCAAACAACCCCTGATCCCAGAGTTTCTTAATGGCATTTCTGAAATCATCTCCCGGAACATCAACTTTTTCACCCACTTTTAATCCTGATATCATAATGAGCACACCCTTGTCCAGGTATTTGATTCCGGAAACGGTAATACCTCCAATTTCATATTTTTTAGGTTGAGCATAGTTTAATTCCGGTAATTTGCCCCCGATATTTATCTGAGCATTAACATTATCAGGAATAAAAACAGTACCCATAAAAAAGATACCGGCTGCAAACAGAAATGCTGCTATTTGGTTTATTGTTTTTTGGTTACCCCTCATGCTGTTACTTTACTTTCTCTTCCATGAGAATTTGCTCACTGGTTTTTCCGAACCTTCTTTCACGACACTGAAAATTTACGATTGCTTCATACAAGTCCTCTTTTCTGAAATCGGGCCATAATTTTGGGGTAATATAAATTTCTGAATAAGCAAGTTGCCAAAGCAAAAAGTTGCTTATCCTAAACTCTCCGCTGGTTCTGATCAATAGTTCAGGGTCAGGGAAGGCTTTGGTAAAAAGATGGTTTGAGACGAGTGACTCATTTATTTCATCAAGCGAAATCTCATTGTTTTTATGTTTGGTGGCAATTTGCTTTACAGCCTCCACAATTTCGAAATGTGAGCTGTAACTCAGTGCCAGTATCAGATTCATCCGGGTATTATTCCTGGTTTCATCAATGGCTTTCATGAGTCTTTTGCGAACATCATTCCCCAGCGAATCCAGATCGCCTATGGCACGTAAGCGAATATTATTATCGTTCAATGTTTTTACTTCACTGTTAATTGTACGAAGAAGAAGATTCATGAGCGCTTCAACTTCCAACCGTGGTCGTTTCCAGTTTTCGGTCGAAAAGGCATAGAGTGTCAGATGTTCAATACCAAGTTCGGCAGCAGCTTCGGCTGTTTCGCGCACAGAAGCCACGCCATTTTCATGGCCAAAAACCCGGAGTTTGCCCCGCTTTTTAGCCCAGCGACCATTGCCATCCATGATCACGGCAACATGACGTGGCAGCTTCGATTTATCAATTTTATCTTTGTAGCTCATGCGCTTGTTCAATCCCTAATTCAATCTAAATGTTTGTTTACCTTGTACTTAGACAGGCAACACCTTTTTTTAAGGCCTGCAAAAGTAGGATTAATTATTCGAATTCTCAAAATCACGACAGGTTGTTTTCTCCCCAAGATGGAACCTGTAAACGATTGAAATGCCAGCAAATGAATACCAGTCGTTGTTGTTTGGGTTGCCCCGCTGCATTCCCGGGTCGTGTTTCGTTACTGAGGGGTCAGAAAGGTATTGTTCCTTTCCCGGGGTTGATATGTTGCTCCAATCAATATGATAGTATTCGCTTACGTCATCCAGATAATCGGTAAATGTTTTTCGAAGCCCCCACTCAAGCACCACACCCAGGCGGCTTGTGAGGCTGTATTTAAATCCAAACCCAAAAACTCCGGCAAAACCATACAGGTCGTAATTATCCACAATTCCTTCGGTTCCTAACTCCCTTAACGATACGTATTCGCCTTGATATGGGGCTTTGGGGTTGAAAGTGAAATATCCGGGTCCCAGAAAAATATAAGGAGAAAAGAAATATTTCTTGCTTCCGGTGAAGTATTCCAGAAAATTAAATTCTACAAGAACAGATATTTCGGTGATTGAAGACCTGAATCGTAAATTGCGTGTTTCGTTGGTCTTGCTCACCGCATCATCACCTGCAATTCGTCCGGTTAAAAAATTAAACCTTGCTGCCCACCGATTATCTAAATTTAAACGAATAATGCCACCAAATGCGGGCCTGGTCATTAAAAACTGTTTATCGGGGTTGAGCTCGCCAAGATAATATGTTCCACCAGCCATTCCCCCAATTTCCATCTCCTGGGCCAGCGTAAAATTTTGGTGTATTAAACCCACAAAAAATAATATGACTAAAAAGTATCGCTTCAAACTCATCTAATTTTTGTACGTGGCTTTATGGGTTTGAGATTCTTCTGGAATATCACCATAATAGCTCATCCTCAATCCGTTAAGCGCGCATTTTACCCACCCGTCACCTGAAAACAGGGTGTCATTGTTGTCATAATTAATCTGAAAAATACCGAGGGAATCAGGCTGGATGAGGACTTTAAAACCTTCTCCAAAATTATTGAAGTTACTTATGCTGAATAAATTTTGATTCTGACTGATCCGATTGATAGTCACCGGATAAACACTAATCTGGCGGGGTACAACCGAAAGCAATGTATCCGTAACAACATAACTGCCTTCATAGTAATCCAGTGTTAATTCTTCCACAACTACTACCCGTTGTTCGAAGGCCATATTGCTGTCGGTATCATAAGCTGTATAGTCAATATAATAAACACCCACTGAATCAATGTTTACTTCACCATCAACTGTGTAACTTTGAGGATCAATGTATTTGTCGTCTTTAACCACAGCACTATCGTTGTGATATTCGCAGCCTAAAAGTATTGTATCAGGATTGCTGCCGATAAGCCGGATAACGGGAGGGATTTTATCTTCCCGCACTTTCTGGCATCCGGCAAAAAGAAGAAGGAATATCATTACTGAAAAAAACAACCACTGAATACGAATCATTTGTCAAAAAATCAGAATTCCATTCATAAACTCATGTAGTGGGTTTTTAGTATGTATTTGGGTATTTAATGGTATTTAAAGGTTGGTGATTGAAGGTTAGCGTTTGGAATTTAGAATTACGAATTTGGAAAGCATCATTTGAATATTGAAAATTGAAATTATGATTTTTCCAGCACACGCAAAAGAATGTGATAAAACTCAAATTCAAAATTGTTTTGTGTCTATCCATCAGTATTATAACATCTTGTAAATTTTGCAATAGTATCTTAAAAAATAGGGGAAACAATCCGTTTGATTGTATCCATTGCATAAATATCTGAATTATGATGAGCAAACCCTTTTTATTTCAGTTTTTGATACTCCTAATGGCTGTTGTTACTTTTGGATGCCAATCCGAAAAAACAGACACCAACGGAAAATTATTTATCATTGGCGGAGGAACGCGGCCACCCGAACTTATGCGGGCACTGCTGGATGAGGCTCAGTTAAGTATCGACGACTATATCGTTATTTTGCCTTTTGCCAGCGGCGAACCAAAGGAATCGATAAATTATGTTTCGAAACAATTTATAAATCTTGATGCAAAAAATATTCATCCCATCTTCTTAAATGCAGATTCCACTATTTCCATTTCTGCACTTGATTCCGTAAAAAATGCCAAACTTGTTTACATTACCGGTGGAGATCAGAATAAATTTATGAAAACGGCTCACCTGACCGGTCTTGATAAAGCCATACAAAATGCTTTTAATAATGGTTCTACCATTGCCGGAACCAGTGCCGGGGCAGCCGTGATGAGTAAAAAAATGATTACAGGAAACCAACGCATGTTATCGAAATATTCGGGAGATTTTAAAACTATCCACCAAGATAATATTGAAATTGCCAGTGGCCTTGGGTTGCTGGATAATGCCATTATCGATCAGCATTTTATCCGTCGCATGCGTATGAACAGGCTCATTTCTGTGGCTATTGAAAACCCGGAGGAAACCTGTATTGGTATTGATGAATCAACAGCGATTGTTGTAGAAGGCAATTTTGCGAAGGTAGTGGGCAGCAGTCAGGTAGTTGCACTCTGGATGAACAATGGGGCCGTGAAAACAAAAAATGGTTTACTTGGCGCTGATAACTTAAGGCTAAGCATTTTCGTTCCCGGAGATTCATTTAAGATTAAATGAACATGAAGCAATTTTCTTTCAAAATTCCCGATACTTTTTCCATCCTGTTGCTGATCATGATTTTGTTCATTGTTATGACCTGGATTATTCCTGCCGGTGAGTATGATCGTGAAACGGTTGATTTTGATAATATTACCAAGGAAGTTTTAATTCCGGGATCTTACCACAAGGTGGAACCCCAGCCTCAGGGTTTTGGAGCTTTTCTAACGGCACCTGTCAAAGGTTTTGTTGCTGCATCCCAAATCATTGGATTTTGTTTGCTGATTGGCGGGGCATTTGGTGTTTTTAACCGCACAGGTGCAATAAATGCTGGAATTGCTTCGGTACTGCGTGCAGGCAAAAGAAATCCCGCCCGAAAGAAAATTATTATTCCCGCAGTGATGGTATTGTTTTCGTTGATGGGGGCAACTTTTGGTATGAGTGAGAGCGTTTTGGTGTTCATTCTGATAACCGTGCCTCTTGCGCTGGCATTGGGCTACGACAGCATCACCGGAATTTGCATGTCGTTTTTGGCGGCCGGGGTTGGTTTTGCCGGAGCTTTTTTTAATCCGTTCACCATAGGCATTGCACAAGGTATTTCGCAGTTGGCCATTTTTAGCGGTTGGGAATACCGGATGCTGGTTTGGATTGTTCTCACCATGACCGCCATCATTTTCGTGATGCGCTACGTAAGCAAAATCGAAAAAAAACCGCAAGCCAGCCCGGTTTATCAATTGGACAAATCACGGCCAAAAAGCGAGATGGTTGAAGATGAAAACATGGTTTTAAAAATCAGGCACAAAATTGTGCTGTGGATTTTGCTGTTATGTATCATTTTATTGGTGATTGGTTCAAACCAATGGAACTGGTATATCAACGAAATATCAGCACTTTTCATCGGGGCGGCCATCCTGGTAGCCATAGTATTTCGGATGCCGGGCAAACAGGCCGCAGAAGCTTTTGTGGAGGGTGCCAGGGAAATGACCATGGCAGCGCTGGTTATCGGGCTTTCCAGGGGCTTGCTCATTATAGCCTCCGACGGAAAGATTATAGATACTATGCTTTTTGCCATGGCCGCTGCAACCGAAGGCCTTTCGCCAACTTTTACTGCCCAACTGATGTTTTTGGTTCAGGGGGTAATTAATTTTTTTGTGCCATCCGGATCCGGTCAGGCAGCACTCACCATGCCGGTGATGGCTCCTTTGAGCGATCTTGTTGGTGTTTCAAGGCAAACAACAGTATTGGCTTTTCAGCTTGGCGACGGCATTTTCAATATGATCATTCCTACAAGCGGCGTAACAATGGGTGCACTATCAATTTCCAAAATCCCAT
>CAYNDN010000144.1:0-9754 GCA_964395075.1 uncultured Lentimicrobiaceae bacterium
AAACTTCAATTCCCCGCCATAAATGACGGGGCTATTAATTTTCTGTAATTTAGGAAGTGAACATTTATTTTTATGAATAGGCCAGGTAAGCTTCATGATAACCTACATCAGTTGAGGAGTTCCAGGATTTATTTTTTACTGCATAAAGATATCCTGCCAAAAACCATCAATATTAAAAGTATGCTACTATTAAAGAACAATTCAAAAAAAAAAGCACCACAACCGTTAGATTATGGTGCCTGAAAATGCTTTTTGATGGACTTTACTCAAAGAATTCGATAAGTCGTTGCAGTTCCTTGTCAATTTTATCGGCCTGTTCATTTTCTCTGGCGCGGGATGCAAGTAGCGAAAGTTGCTGTAGTACCATGAGCGACTGCTCGATATCCTGCCTGTAATATTGCCTGAATGATTTGTCGAGCGAAGCATAATACTCCAGGTCGTCAATATAATTTTGGGTAAATAAATCAGAAGCAGCATTGGCTTTGTTTTTGGCATTAGCATCATAATATGTTTCAACCATTGGAATCATATAGATATCCCAGGGTATTTTGTTGTTTGGGAAATATTTTTGGAGAGTATCCAGGGTGTTGATAGCTCTTGTTGAATCACCTTCGTCCAGCAATGCCTGGGCAAGACGCAGATAGTTTTGCTTGGGCATTACACTGTTTCGGCGACTTTCAGGATCGATGTAAACACCGGGTTTGTTCAGGTTGCCCCATTGGGACTGGTTAACCAGCAGATCATAAGTTTCATCCGTATCAATTCCGCCAAGCCCCTGGATAGTATGATTTGCTTTTACGGGTAAGAACCGGTAAACAACGCCTTCTAAGTGGCAGTATTCATCCACATCAAGAACCTTTTCGATGGCAGCCGGGCTGGTAAAATATATCGGACGCTCCCAATTGTTAGAGGCAATTAAATCCAGTAGCATCAGGTCGTTTTTATAGAGGTAGCTCTGCCTGATTTTCCAGTTTATCTGTGAAACAATCTCATCCTGCATATCTTGCGGCACAAGGCCTTTCTCTATCAGTTCATCTTTATTAATGGTAAGCTTCAGGTTTTTGGTTGGAATAAAATTCAGTTCGTCACTATCTCCAAAGCTCCATTTGGTACCTTGATTATCACTTTTTATGAAATTGATGATGCTGCGCAGTTCTTGTGATCCTTTTATCTGTTCGAGTTCGATAATCGGTACATAATTGTTTGAGCCTTTTTCATAATCTTCATAATCCAGGGTGAAAGGCAATTTTTCAGAATCGTAAATTTTGCGCATCATCTGGTGGATATACCACTCACCAGACGCGAGCATATAATTCACTACCCTGACATCAGTACGCACACCTTCTACTTCCTGAATGTACCATAACGGGAAAGTATCGTTATCACCATTTGTAAACAGGATGGCGTTGGGTTCGCACGACTCAAGATAGTTTCTGGCAAATTCCCTTGCGGCATACTTGTCTGAACGGTCGTGGTCGTCCCATCCCTCGGAGGCCATTATTCCGGGAACCAGAATCAATGTGGCACCGATTACAATAATTGCTGAAAATTTTGCATTCAACACTTTTTTCAGCACATTATACAGCGCAAGCACGCCCATACCAATCCATATTGCAAAGGCATAAGTTGAGCCGGCGTAGGCGTAGTCCCTTTCACGTGGTTGATAGGGGTATTGGTTAAGGTAAACGATGATGGCAATACCTGTCATCAGGAACATCAGTCCCACCACTATGCTGTTTTTATAATCCCGGTTGAGGTGGAAAAACAAACCTGCCAGGCCCAAAAGCAATGGCAACAAATAAAACTTGTTGTGTGCTTCATTTTGTCGGGAGGGTGGCAAATCTGCCTGACTGCCAAGCCGCCCGGCATCTACCCCTTCAATACCCGTGATCCAGTTTCCGTTTTCAATTTCACCATGCCCCTGAATATCGTTTTGCCTTCCGGAATAGTTCCACATGAAATATCTGAAATACATAAAGCCTACCTGGTATCGGAAGAAAAACCGGAGGTTCTCTCCAAAAGTTGGTTTCACAATGGTTTCCACTTCTCCCGAAGGGCCGGTATGTCGCATCGCAACTCCCTCAACTTCACCCCATTCTTTGTATTCACGAACATGAATGCTTTTCTGGTTGCTCCACATACGGGGGAAAATGGTTGTGAAATCAGAATCGTAAACCGGCACGGTTCCCTTGCGATCATCGGCAACTACATATTTTCCTTTTTCATAATTCTTGATATACACAGGATTTCCATCATCATAGTCTGCAACCGGAGAATTATAATACTGGCCATGCAGCAAAGGCCACGTGCCGTATTGCTCCCTGTTCAGGTAAGAAAGCAAGCTTACAGCATCCTTCGGTGCATTTTCGTTAATCGGTGTGTTGGTGTTTGACCGGATAACAATCAGCAAAAAGCTTGAGTAACCGATCAAAATAAAAACAAGGCTAAGCACCACCGTGTTGAGTTGAGCTTTTCTTTCTCTTGCCATATAAATTATGCCAGCAACACCGGCACCAATAATCAGGCGTATGAAAAAGCTGCCTACAGATGAGCTCTCAGTTAAAATTAAAAGGTATAGTAATCCTGCCAGTCCAATGGCAAGTTTGTTGGTCTTACCACGGTCTTCATTGGTAGCCTTGATGGCAAAATAGATGGTCAGGATAAGTAAAAACGAAAGGAAAATAGTTCCCGAATTAAACGGCATCCCCAGAGTATTCACAAACAACAGCTCAGAATGGGCATAGAGGCTCACCACCTCAGGAATAATCCCAAACATGATGAAAGCCAGAATAATAAATGAAACACCAGCTGTAATTAACATACCCTTGGATGTGGGGTTTTTATATTTCTTGAAATAGTAAACAAATGTGATAGCCGGAATGGCCAACAGGTTAAGCATGTGTACCCCAATGGAAAGGCCAACCATGTAAGCAATCAGGATGAGCCATCGTGATGAATGTGGTTCATCCGCAACGGCTTCCCATTTCAGGATGGCCCAAAAAACGAACGCTGAAAAGAAACTCGACATGGCATAAACTTCGCCCTCTACTGCTGAGAACCAAAATGAATCACTAACGGTGTAGGCAAGTGCGCCAACTGCACCGCTGCCAAAAATGGCAATCATTCTTGATGAAGTCATCGCGCCGCCGAGCAATGCAGCTTTTCTGGCCAGGATGGTGATAGACCAGAACAAAAACAGCACTGTGAAACTGCTTGATAAGGCCGACATAACATTCAACATGAGTGCTACCTTGGTAACATCACCAAAGGCAAACAGGGAAAAAATACGTCCGACAAGTTGAAAAAACGGTGCGCCCGGAGGGTGCCCTACCTGCAGTTTGTAGGCTGTTGCGATGTATTCACCACAATCCCACCAGCTTGCAGTGGGTTCAATCGTTAAAAAATAAATTATTGTGGCAATCAACCACACACCCCAGCCAATCAGGGTGTTGAATTTGTTAAAATTTTTCATTAACAATAATTTTTGATGCTATTTGAAATTGGGGGCGAAAATAATCAATTTAATCTGTTATGCTTATCATTTTCCCAGCTTTAAGTATCCTTTGCAGTTCAAAATCTTCAACTTAAAGTTTTGCATTTACGCTAACGTATTCATATTTGAATAATTATTTTTTTTGATTTTTGAAATTTATGGTGATCCACTTTGCAAGGCAATGTATTTTTAACCAGCAGTTTGTCGTATTTTTGTGCAATCCAAAAAATTTAAATATCCTCATGTTGAAATCGAAACAATTTGGTGGATTGGAACCGGTTTTTACCAATCCTGAAAATGCACGGGCAATCATTTTACCAGTGCCCTACGACGAAACCAGCACCTGGGGCAAAGGTGCCGACAAGGGTCCGGATGCCATCCTCGAAGCCTCCGCCAATATGGAATTGTATGATATCGAAACCGATTCGGAAGTTTTTGAAATCGGCATACATACCGCTGATCCGGTAGTCGAAAAATCATCTCCCAAAAAAATGGTGGATGCGGTTGAACAAGCTACAAATGGCTTTCTGGAAATGAAGAAATTTGTGGTGGGAATTGGTGGCGAACACTCCATAACCACCGGTTTTGTAAGAGCTTATTACAGACATTTTAAAAACCTGAGCGTACTCCAGTTTGACGCCCATACCGATCTGAGGCCTGAATATGAAGGTACGCCATACAGCCATGCATCGGTGATGTCGCGCATAAGCGAAATCTGCCCCTTTGTCCAGGTAGGCATCCGCAGTATGGACAGCATCGAAAAACCTTTCATCAAAAAGGAAAACCTTTTTCTTGCGGAGGATATCTATGATAACGATCATTGGATGAATACGGCCATCAGCAGGCTCACCGAAAACGTCTTCATTACCATTGATCTGGATGGATTCGATCCCTCCATCATGCCTTCAACCGGCACCCCTGAACCCGGAGGGTTGCTTTGGTACCAGGTGATAAAATTTATGAAGAAGCTATTCGAAGCTAAAAATGTAGTAGGTTTTGATGTGGTTGAACTGGCTCCTGTAGAAACTGATAAATCATCTGACTTTCTCGCTGCCAAATTGATCTACAAGCTATTATCCTATAAATTTTCCAAAGCGTTCTAAATTTATTTTCAAGTAAAACGTTTAAAACTATAACTATGAGCAAAAAGGAATTACTAAAAGAAACCATCGAGCACATCGATGTAAAATCATTTGATTCCACACCGATTATCGATTCCATGCGCAAGATGTCGTTCACTTCCCGGGATACAGCTTCGGCTGCTGATATCCTCCAGCGCATGATCAACGATGACGATTGCACGATCTGGCTGACACTGGCCGGAAGCACAAGCGCAGGCGGCTGCATGCAGGTGTATGTGGATATGATCAAAAACAATATGATTGATGCCGTGGTGGCCACCGGGGCCTCCATCGTGGACATGGATTTTTTTGAGGCGTTGGGTTTTAAACATTATCGCGGTACTCCACAAGTGGACGATAAAGAATTGCGCGCCAATTACATCGACAGGATTTACGATACATTTATTGATGAGGAAGAGCTTCAGGCTTGTGATGAAATCACCAAAATAATTGCCGATGGCCTCGAGCCACGACCCTATTCCTCGCGTGAATTTATCAGGGAAATGGGCCGGTATCTTACCAAGAACTCCGTAAAAAAGGATTCACTCGTACAAACGGCTTTTGAACACAATGTCCCGATTTTCTGTCCCGCATTTTCTGACAGCAGTGCAGGTTTTGGCCTGGTGAAGCACCAGTGGGAAAACCCCGATAAACATATATCCATCGACTCGGTGAAGGATTTCCTGGAACTCACCAAAATTAAAATGGCTGCAGGGACCAGCGGCCTGTTCATGATCGGTGGTGGAGTTCCCAAGAATTTCGCCCAGGATACCGTAGTTTGCGCGGAAATATTGGGTAAGGATGTGCCCATGCATAAATACGCAGTTCAAATTACGGTGGCTGATGTGCGTGATGGAGCCTGCTCAAGTTCAACACTCAAAGAAGCTGCATCGTGGGGAAAAGTAGATACCGTTTATGAGCAAATGGTTTACGCCGAAGCCACATCCGTAGTGCCGCTAATTATAAGCTATGCCTACCACAAAGGCGACTGGAAAAAACGTAAACAAAGGGAGTGGACTCAGCTTTTGGATAAATAAACGGAATCAAGCATAATACGCCATCACACAACCTTATTACCTTATTTTGCTGCAAAATAAATTGTTAAAGAAAATCATAACTTTGACATTTGAACAATTCTCTGATAGAACTATTTATGGCCAAACAAACTTACTTTCTCCTCGTACTTACGATATTCATATTGCAGCCTGCCAAACTGTTGCTTTCCCAGGATTTTAAACAAAAGCCTGAAAAGGTCGATAAGCCAGTTTTTTTCATGAAAACCAAACCCCTGAAAAAACTAAAAGCCATTGTTCCTGAGCAGGCAAAGCCAGGAGAAAAGGATGGTGAAGTTGAAAATTTAAACAAACCTGTTGGGGAAATCAGTGATGCTTCTGATTTTGTTGATCCGGTGTGGCAAAAAGATTATCCCGAAAATAAGCCCGGTGAAATCATACAAAATTTCGAGGGCATAAATAACCTGCAATATGTGCTTCCGCCGGATACGGAGGGAGATGTTGGAAAGGATCATTACATCCAGATGGTAAATATGTCATTTGCTATTTTCGATAAATCCGGAAATCTGGTCTATGGCCCGGCTTCCAATTTGTCCGTTTGGCAGGAAGCACCAGGGCATTGGTCCGATTTCAGCAACGGCGATCCGATTGTTTTGTATGATGAAGTGGCAGATCGCTGGCTGATGAGTGAGCTTTCTTCGCCATATCATCCGCAAAGTCCGCATTACATCAAAATAGCTATTTCTGAAACATCCGATCCCCTTGGTTCATGGTACCTTTACGCTTTTGAGTACGACTACTTTTGTGATTATCCAAAAATGGGTGTTTGGCACGATGGGTATTATCTTACCACAAACAACAATTTCTGGATAAATAATCAATGGGACTTTCATGCGGTGGGCCTGTCGGTTTTTGAGCGCGACAGCCTGCTGACCGGTTCTCCGAATGCACGCCGATTTTTCTACGACTTTTACCCCAACCAACAACCCTGGAGTATGTTACCAGCTGATTTTGACGGCCCGGTTCCGGATGCAGATACTCCCGCCTACCTGGCATATCTTCGTGAAGGTTCCACCGACAGGATATTTCTGTACAAGGTGAACACCGACTGGCAAAACATAAACAACTCAACAGTGCAATGGCAAAATACACTTTTGCCTGAGCCATTCAGTGATAATTTACCCGATGGCGTTTCCCAGCCAGAAAATGGACCGTATCTCGCAGCCATGACAAACAGGCTGATGTACAGGCTCCAGTTCAGGCAGTTTGAACACTACAATGTACTCTTGGCAAACCATACCGTAAACCGTGGCGACTTTATTGCCGGCATACGCTGGTATGAGTTTCGTGATGAGGGTAAGGGATGGGAAATCAATCAGCAGGGAACCTATGCACCCGATCATACCCACCGGTGGATGGGTTCCATTGCAATGGATGGCTATGGAAATATCGCCGCCGGATATTCGGTTTCAGGGCTTAGCACCTACCCTTCCATTCGCGTTGCAGGACGAACAGCACAAGGCGAACCAGGTATTTTCAATGTGGCTGAACAATCCATTATTGAGGGAACAGGATATCAGGCCAACCCAAACCACCGTTGGGGCGACTATAGTGCCATGATGGTGGATCCCACTGATCAAACTACTTTTTGGTACACCCAACAATATTACGAAACCACCAGCGACCGGAGCTGGCAAACCAGAATAGCAGCCATCCGGATCAATGATTTGCTGGAATTAACCACATCAGCTGCTCAAAACACAATTTGCACTGGAGATTCCACCCAGCTTTTTGCCATGGTACAGGGAGGCTCATCCAACTATTCATTTTCCTGGGAATCCAATCCACCGGGATTTTCTTCAAACGAGCAAAACCCGATAATCTCACCTCAGGAAAACACACAATACATTTGTTCTGTAAATGATGAGGTAAACAGGGTTAGTGATTCGATACAGATTTTTGTAAACCAATCCCCACTTGTATGGGCCGGTGCTGACACCGTAATTTGTGTAAATCATCATTTAGCCCTGATTCAGGCTACCGCACAAAATCATGATGGTTCATTGTGGTCAACTTCCGGAGATGGTATTTTTGGCAATCCCCAATCCCTTCAGCCTATTTATTTTCCCGGAGAAGGGGACATAAACAACCAACTGGTTTTTCTTGAGCTTACCGGCTTTCCCCTTGCTGGGTGTGAGGCTGTTTCTGATACACTGGAACTATTAATCGATCCCTGCACTACAATACCTGATTTAACATCAACAAATGAATGGATACACATTTTTCCAAACCCGGGAAATGGAAACTTATTTCTGGCTTATCATCCCGGTTTGTCAGAAATAGTAAAGTGCCTGGTTTTTAACATGAACGGAACCATAGTGCTGAATCAGGATTCCGACATATCTCCCAATACTAATGTGGTAAACTTGGATCTGACCCATCTGCCTGATGGCGTTTATTTGATTCAAATCACATCTGAAAACTTCGAAAAATCCAGCAGGATTATCATTAACCAATAAAAAAAAGCTTTGTAAATTCAACTTACAAAGCTTTCGATTTCTCAGAGGTATCAGGCGGATTCGAACCGCCGTACGCGGTTTTGCAGACCGCTGCCTAACCACTCGGCCATGATACCGGTTTGGGGTTGCAAAATTAATATTTTTTTAAACAGGCAAAACCTAAATCAATACTTTTTTAGCAAAATCATGCTCCTGATGCCTGCCGATCTCTATAAGTTGCTCAGGTTCCCCGAGGAACAATAATCAAAAATAAGGCAAAAAAATATTAAAGATTACTTTCTTTTCGTGGTTAGACTGATTGCAAATTGCCGGTTGTATATGAATTTTTTTTGTAGTTAACTGAAAAATACTAATTTTGCGCCCGAATTTCGAACTTCGGTTCGAATAGTTTTAAAACAGGCGGCTGCCTTCTGGTAAGGCAAGAAGAAATAGAGGGGACCTTTAGTCCCCTATTTTATTACTTATAATTAATGATTTTAAAAGAAAAGATAGAAACACTGGCAAATGAATTCCTCATGGAAACGGATAAGTTCATCATGAGCATTGACGTAAAGCCCGGAAACCTGATCATAGTGACCATCGATGGAGACTCCGGGGTATCCATTGACGATTGTATGCAACTGAGCCGGGCCATTGAGGGGAGCCTTGATCGTGATGAAGAGGATTTTGAATTGCGTGTAAGGTCTTATGGTGCCGAAAGCCCGCTGGTTTTGCCTCGTCAATATGCAAAACATGTGGGCCGTGAAATTGATATTACGCTGAACGATGATTCAAAATTGGTCGGCAAACTGGCAGGTATTCAGAATCAGATCATCGAAATACATCATAAGAAAAAAGGAGCAAAGAAGTTGGATGTTTTGGACAGCAGGTTTGTGAAGTTTGATAAAATCAAAGTTGCCCGGATTGTTTTATCATTCAAATAATTTACTGGAATTTAAATACATACAATAATAAGGTACAATGATTAATATAAATTTGGTCGAAACCTTTTCGGAGTTTAAGGATTTTAAAAATATAGATCGTGAAACTATGATGCGCATCCTTGAGGATGTTTTCAGACACATGATCGAAAAAAAATACGGAACTGCCGAAAATGCCGATGTCATTGTTAATATCGACAAGGGTGACCTCGAAATTTACCGGATGCTCGAAATTGTGGAAGATGGTGAAGTTGAAGATGAAAGCACCCAGATCGAGTATTCGAAAGCTATCGAAATCGAACCGGACTTTGAAGTTGGCGAAGAAGTTTCGGAAGAGGTAAAATTAAGTGATTTTGGCAGGCGTGAAATCCTCACCATCAGACAAAACCTGATATCTAAAGTTCAGGAATATGAAAAAGATAGTGTTTACGAAAAGTACAAAGATCGTATCGGCGACATCATAACCGGTGAGGTTTACCAGGTTTGGAAAAAAGAAATTCTTGTTCTTGACGATGAAGGCATCGAATTGATACTTCCAAAATCAGAGCAAATCCCTACTGATTATTACCGCAAGGGCGATACAATCCGCGCGGTTGTTTCAAAAGTTGATATGCGAAATAATGTACCACAAATCATTCTCTCCAGAACTTCACCTGTTTTCCTGGAGCGCCTTTTCGAACAGGAAGTA
>CAYNDN010000145.1:0-1944 GCA_964395075.1 uncultured Lentimicrobiaceae bacterium
GTCTGCGGTGTCCCACTCTCGGCTGGCTAACCATCGACTCTCTGGTGTGAACCGGCTTTTTGGCGTCTGGAGGCGTCTCTGAGGCCCAAGAGCACTCAGAGAGCACCGTTCGGGACCCGACGACGAGCAGAGGTACTCTGGCGCCGCCCGACCAGAGAGCACCCCCGTCGACCACCGACCCACCGCAAACCCCCGCCAGCAGGGCAGACACGACGAGACCCCCGCAGAAATCGCCGGCCAGGGTTTTCCTGCGAGCATCAATATGATGACCATTGCGGTGGGGATATTTATCATCACCTATTTTATTGCAAGATTCGGCGATGACGGTGTTGCTGCATACGGCATTGCGACCCGCATCGAGCAAATCGCCCTTTTACCAACCATTGGGCTCAATATTGCTGCCATCACGATTGTAGGGCAAAACTTCGGAGCAGGACGACTGGATCGTGTTAAAAAAGCTTACCGAAAAAGTTTGCTTTACGGTGTTGCAATTATGACGGTTGGAATGGTTTGGGTATTCTTTCTTGCCGAATGGCTGGTGAAGCTTTTTACAGATGATGCACCTGTTATCGAAATCGGAACCACCTATCTTCAAATTGCTACACTGGTTTTTAATTCCTATGTTTTACTCAATATTTCTGTAGCTGTTCTTCAGGGTCTCAAAAAACCAATGTTCGCCATCTGGATTGGCTTGATCCGGCAGGTAGCATTACCCATAGGACTTTTTACGCTGCTCGCTGAAGTTATGGGGTTGGGTTTGCTGGGTATTTGGTGGGGCATAGCCATCATCAACTGGATTTCGGCTATTATATCTGTAATATTTACTATTAGAAAGTTGAAAAAAGTATCTTCCCAACAATTCTGATTCAGGTTTTTTGAGCATTAAAGGAACTCTATGCGAATTAATAAAACGGTTTTTTTCATGATAATGGGAAAAGTTAAAAATTGACTATTTTAGCTGCAACATTAAAATGGAATAGCTATGAGTTTTGGTGGCCCATATTCAGCATTAAATAAACGTATGCAGGAATTCCGCGAGGAAAACAGGAGCAGGCGCGAAAAACGAAATCAGTATCGCGAGTCAGCGGGAATATCATCAGCATCTTCCGGCAATCTGTCAGGAAAACTAAAGTTTTCTGAGAAGGACCGCCGGGCATTTCTAAAGGAATTAGAAGCTGAGCGGTTTAACAGCCGCGTTAAATCGGTCGTAGCACTTTTGGTTTCACTGGCTATTGGATTTGGGATTGTCTGGATTTTGTTTTTTTATTAGGCTAACCAGCTAATCGGAATGAAGTTAAATTGTTGAGCGCAGTTTATGATTCCTCTTCAAATTGTTCAACTTGCAGCAATAATTCATCAAGCCGGGTAAAAACCTGTATAAAGATATAATTTGGGAATGGTCTTTTCAATAGTTAAAATTTGACTGCAACGATTCCTGCCATCGGCAAACTTTTATACTTTTGGTCGAAATTTGAAATCACAAACCAAAAAACTTTTAATCATGAAAGAAAAAAGTATCGAACTTCTCAACAAAGCCATTGCCGACGAACTGGTAGCTGTACACCAGTACATGTATTTCCATTTTCATTGCGATGACCAGGGCTACGATCTGCTGGCCGGTCTTTTTAAGAAAACAGCCATCGAAGAGATGCTGCACATTGAAATGCTCGCCGAGCGTATCCTTTTCCTTAAGGGCCAGGTTGAAATGAAAGCCGGTGAAGATATTAAGCATATCCATGATGTGCATGAAATGCTTAAAACCGCCGCCGACATGGAAACTTCCAGTGCCAATGATTACAACCACTGGGCAATCGAATGTGCAAATAATGCAGATTCCGTCTCCAAAAAGCTCTTCGAATCGCTGGTAGAAGACGAGGAACGGCACTTCGATCAGTATGATGTGGAAATGGATAACCTAAAAAAGTTTGGCGACAACTATCTCGC
>CAYNDN010000145.1:1954-9748 GCA_964395075.1 uncultured Lentimicrobiaceae bacterium
TATGGGCGCAGGATCAGGAGGGGAATAATCACTGAATGAAAAAGCCTAATCCTGAAAGACAGCAAATCGTGGGTGATCTGGGTTGTGCATTCTTGGCCCAACAAAAGCAATATCTAAGTAAAGCAGAAGAATACGTGTCATTACTTTTTTCTGGTGAAAATCGCAATAATGGCAGTTGTAACAATTCCCATAACCGGTGTGAATATTACCGTTTGGATGATGTAATTGTTAATATTAAAATAGTCCGATGCTTCATCGCGGGTCATCTTGCCCTGTTCAACAGTGTATTCAATCATGTTGGCAAAATATTCCGGTGTAATAACTGCAGTTGTTAAATACTGAGTAAGCGGGCTTATTAATGTAACAAATAATGTGATTATCAGTCCGGTTTTAAACCCTTGTACATACGTCATTTTGCCATCGTAGTATGCCTTTCGTTTGTTGAGCAGCGCAAAAATATATAATGCAATTGCAGGAATAGCCACAAAGTTTGTTACAATATGGTGGTATTTGATGTTTTGATCGTGGAAGCCAAATAAACGTTCCAGTATCATCCACAAAAGCATCATTACCACGAAAATAATTGCCCATTTAATTTCAATTTTAATTTTATCCATAGTTGTAAGGTTTAATGTTATTAAATAAAATATTTCATGACAGGCAGAATTGATAAAACAAATAAATAAAACTCTTTTTGAAATTGTTCAATCCCTCAGAAATTCTGTGTTAAATAGCTTGATCATCATTGTTACCTTTGCGCGTTATAAAAACATTGGAAATTGCAGAAAAACGCCACCATATTTTTAACAATTCCGCTGATGAATGAAGGGAAGTATATCCCGGCATTGCTTGATGACCTCAGCCGGCAGAGCTATAAAAACTTCCAAATAATCTGCTGTGTTAATCAACCGGAAAGTTGGTGGGACGATCCTCAAAAAGTGCACATTTGTAAGAACAATCAGGAAACCATCGGGCTGCTGCAAAAATTTACTGACCTGAATATGAAAATTATCGACAGGTCATCGCCGGGCAATGGCTGGACAGGCAAGCACTTTGGGGTGGGATGGGCCCGGAAAACTGCCATGGATGCAGCTTCGGAACTGGCAAACCCTGATGATTTAATAGTTACAATGGATGGCGACACCAGGTATCCTCCCGGCTATCTGGAAAGCACCTTAAAGGAATTTTTGCAAAATCCTGAAATTAAGGCTTTGGCGGCTCAGTATTATCATGCGTTAACCGGAAATAAGGCTGAAGACAGGGCTATTTTGCGGTATGAGATTTACATGCGGTATTTTGCAATCAACATGCTCCGGATAGGGAATCCTTATGCTTTTACAGCTATTGGGTCTGCAATGGCCTGCACGATGAGAGCATACCGGGGAATTCGCGGGATAACCCCGCATAAAAGTGGAGAGGACTTTTATTTTATTCAAAAACTCAGAAAATATGGTGAAGTAAAGATTTTATCGGGAGCTGTCGCCTATCCGGCAGCACGCTTTTCCGACCGGGTTTTTTTCGGGACAGGCCCTGCCATGATGCGCGGAGATGGCGGGGATTGGTCAGGTTATCCAATTTATTCATACAGGTTGTTTGATCAGGTAAAGGAATCTTTCGAAAACTTTCCTAAACTTTACCATGCCGATATTGAGTTACCGATGTCGGGATTTCTATTTAAAAAGTTTAGCAAAGAAATATGGCATGAATTGCGGAAAAACGCGAAATCGGTTGAAAGTTTTGTTAGGGCATGTTGGCATAAGGTGGATGGCCTGCGGATTTTGCAGTTTTTGAAATTGAAGCATCAGGATTCAGATAAACAGGATGAGTTAAACCTGAAAGTATTTTTTCAGCAGTTTTATTCGCAGGAAAAGGTTGCTGATGAAATATCTGATTTTGATTGGAGCTTCGGGAAAGCTTCTACAGATCAGTTGGATAAAATCAGGAATTTTTTATTTGAAAAAGAAAACTTATGGCGGAAGCAGATAAACATACTCCGATGATGGTAACCATACTGGGGGCTACAGCCACCGGCAAAACCACGCTTGCCTCCTATGTAGCCCATGCGATGGATGGTGAAATAATCAGCGCTGATTCCAGGCAGGTTTATCGTGGGATGGACCTTGGTACCGGTAAGGATTATGATGATTATGTTGTTGATGGAAAAAAGATTCCGTATCACCTTGTTGATTTCGCTGATCCAGGCTACGAATATAATGTTTTTGAGTTCCGGCGGGATTTCCTGAAGGCGTTTGGAGAGATAGTTTCAAAGAAAAAAGTTCCCGTGCTTTGCGGTGGCACAGGGATGTATCTTGAAGCTGTGCTTTCCGGATACCGGTTGGTGGAAGTTCCTGAAAACAAAGCCTTACGGATAGCATTGGAATCCAAGAGCCTGAAAGAATTAAATCAGATTTTGGCGGGTTATCGTAAGGTACACAACACCACCGACAGCACCGATCTTAGCCGGATTATCCGTGCCATCGAAATAGAGGAATATAAGAAAAGTCATCCTCGTGAAGAGGAGGACTTCCCTGAGATCAAGCATTATATTTTCGGTTTACATTTTGAGCGATCCGAAATCAGGCAACGGATAACTGCCCGGCTTAAACAACGCCTCAACCAAGGAATGGTGGATGAAGTAAAGCACTTGCTCAACAAAGGTTTAAAACCGGAGCAGCTTACTTTTTACGGACTGGAATATCGGTATCTAACAGATTATGTAATCGAAAAAATTACCTATGATGAGATGTTTCGATTGCTCAACACGGCTATTCATCAGTTTGCAAAACGGCAGATGACATGGTTCAGGAGGATGGAAAAAAAAGGATTTAAGATACATTGGCTTGACGGGAAGATGCCGATCGGGGAGAAGCTAAGTGAGATAGAACGCAGAGTGCAGGGAGCATAGCGCATAGCGCAGGAAAGTAACATCCGTGAAAAGTTTGGGATTACGGAGAATGAAAATTGGCAGTGATGGCTTATGCTGAATAGAATTAACGAATCACAAATAAATATCAACAAAATCATGAAATTAAAAAATAAAGTAGCCATCATCACGGGAGCTTCCAGTGGGATTGGCGAGGCCACAGCAAAGGCTTTGGCTGCAGAAGGTGCAAAGGTTGTTTTGGCTGCGCGCCGGGTTGAAAGGCTCGAAAAACTGAAGGATGAAATCGAATCTGCCGGCGGGCAGGCGATCGCTGTGAAAACAGATGTGGTAAACCGGAAGGAGGTTGAAAACATGGCGAAAGAAGCACTGGGAGCATTCGGGAAGATCGACATCCTGATAAACAACGCCGGATTGATGCCGCTTTCGTTCATCAAAAACCTGCATGTGGAGGAATGGGAAAAGATGGTGGATGTTAATCTGAAAGGCGCACTCTATGCCATTGCTGCTGTTCTGCCAAATATGGAAGATAACAAATCTGGCCACATTGTAAATATTTCGTCTATCGCCGGTCGGAAGCTTTTTCCGGGTGCTGCGGTTTATTGCGCCACAAAGTTTGGGATTACGGCACTCTCCGAAGGCATGCGGATGGAATTGTCCAAACCTTTTAATATCAGGATAACGTCTATTGAGCCGGGTGCAGTGGCTACCGAGTTAACTCAATCATTCACCGATCAGGAACTGATAGATCAGTGGAATGATGGCAGGCGGGATCATTTGGTTCCGCTCAAAGCTGAAGACATCGCAAACGCCATCATCTATGCCGTTACCCAGCCTGAGGGTGTTAGTGTGAATGAAATCCTGGTAATACCAACAATGCAGGGGCTCTAATAAAAAAACCGGCAGAGAAAATTCTCCTACCGGTTTTGCTTGCTTAAAACTGCCTCTAAAAATTATTCGCTTGTGCTGTGCTCTAAATTTATTAAATCTATAACCTCCCTGCGTTAAGCGCCCTGCTCTACGCGCTCTGCTCTACGCGCTCTGCTCTATGCGCTCTGCTCTACGCCTTCAACAACCCTGTTTCCTCCAGGCATTTGTGCATGATCTCAAAGGTTCGTTCAATATCATGGTCCAGTCCAACTGAAAAGCGGATCAAACCTTCGCAAAGTCCCATTTCTTTTTGTTTTTCTTCAGGTACCTCTGATGAAGTACTTTTACCCGAATTAGAGAATAGCGTTTTAAAATACCCCAGGCTCACAGCGAGGTAGCCAACTCCTTTTTCTTCCATCATCTCCATAATTTCGGCTGCCTTTTCGGCTGTGCCTGCATCAAAAGAGATCATCCCACCAAAACCATATTTTTCATTCATCATGCTTTTCAATAAGTCATGCTGTGGGTGTGATGGTAGTCCCGGATAATTTACTTCGATGCCGGCCCCGGTCAATTTCTCAGCGAGATAAGCGGCATTTTTACTGTGTTGTATCATCCTGATATGCAGTGTGTGCATGTTTTTAAGTATGTTGGCTGATCGCAGTGGATCCAGTACCGGGCCCAAAAGCATTGCGGTTCCGTTATTTACATCAATTAGTTGATTGATGAAGTCCTGGGTGCTGCATATTGCACCTGCAACGCAGTCGTTTTTACCATTCACGAATTTGGTAAGGCTGTAAAGTACGATGTCAGCACCCAACTTTGCCGGGCTCACCATCATCGGTGTAAACGTATTGTCAACCATCAGTTTTAAACCATTGTTGTGTGCAATCTCTGCCAAAGCAGGAATATCAGAAACTTCCAGCAATGGATTGGTCATTGTTTCGGTGTAGATGGCTTTGGTATTTGGCTTGATCGAAGCCTTAACTTCGTCAAGGTTCTTAATGTCCACAAAAGTTACCTCAATATTGAATTTTTGCACGTAATTATGCAGAAATGCAAAAGTACCGCCATAGGTTACCCTGCTCGAAATAATGTGGTCGCCGGCATTGCACACCTGAAAAAGTGCAGTTGTTATGGCTCCCATGCCTGATGCTGTTACCCAGCCTGCTTCAGTACCTTCCATGGCTGCCATGGCATCGGCCAGGTATTTATTACTGGGATTCCAGTGCCGTGAATAAAGGAAACATCCTTCGGCCTCACCATGAAAAGTGTCGAGCATGGTGTTGGCACGCATAAATGTGTAAGTGGCTGAATCGGTTATGGATGGGTTTACACCACCGAATTCTCCAAATTGTTTCAGGTCCTGAATGCTGTTTGCCGGATCGAATTTCATAATTGTTGTGTTTTAGATGTTCACTAATTTTGATTCGGAAGCAAAAATACTGATTTAAGTAATTATAAAAAGTGATATGGGTAAAAAACTCTAAATATGTAAGTTTATCAGTTTAAATATTTTAAAATTGTTATTTTTGATGTTAATTTTTGAGTTACAGATTTCAGATTGTAAGAAAACTTTTAAAAATGTCCATACAAACTTTTCATCTCGACAGCCTTGATAAAAGAATTCTAACCTTTCTCAGTAAGGATGCCAGAATGCCTTACCTGGAAGTGGCCCGCAAGTGTAAGGTGTCAGGAGCCGCCATACATCAGCGAATTCAAAAGATGCAGGAAGCCGGCGTAATTACCGGCTCGCAGGTTAATGTTTCTACAAAAGGTATGGGCTATTTAACCTGTGCTTTTATCGGGTTGCAGGTGAATTTGCTTGCACACAGCAATCACGATGAAGTTTTTGAAAAGATCAGCCGGATACCTGAAATTGTGGAAGCTCATCACATCACCGGAAAATATTCTTTGTTGCTCAAAATTTTAACCCGCAATAACGAACACCTCAAACAAATCATTGTGGAAAATATCCAGTCCATCCCTGAAATAGTCGCCACCGAAACCTTCATCTCTTTGGAAGAAGGATTTGTGAGGCAGTTGCCAATAGAGTAGGGAAGAGTTCGTGGCTCCGTCAGAATAGAAGGGATAGAAACCTATAACATGATTAGAGGTATTGAAGGTTGTAAAACTCTTGTACCTGGAGGATATCGAGCCTGGGTTAATTTCCGAAATTACGGAAGAAAAACCTTTTTAGCTACCCGGGTTTGTTGTCCCACAATCTGAAAAATATAAATACCACTTAAAATATGATTCGGAACATGGAATTCTTCATTTTTCCTTATCTGATAAATCCCGGCGAGTTGTCCTGCAAGTGTGAAAATCTTTAAATTAAATGATGATGCTCCTGTGTGGGCATTCTCGATAGTTAGCTCACGGCCATTAAACATCATTTCAAAACTGGTTTTAATGGGTTGATAAGCGGTGCCAGTTGACTCATCCAGATACATCCATTCGTAGGCTTCTCCAAACTCCTGCCGCCAGAGGGCTTCGTTGTGCTGGCCGCCTTCAACCACCTTCATGGTCATTTCATTCTCACCAAATCCTGCTGCCTGCAAGGTGTCTATCATGGCATTCATTTCATCTATCAGCCCTTGGCTTTCTTCTGTTCCGCCCATGATGTAAAAGCGCATATTTTCTTGCTTTCCTGTTTCATAGGTAAAATCATAAATATCGCCCGTGTACCAGTAGGAGGGTGAAAATATCCCTGCTTTGCTGAATACATCCTGGTATTTTATGCTGATGTAATGGGAAATGAGTCCACCCAACGAACTTCCCATCACCCCTGTAAATTCGCGACCGGGTTTTGTCCGGTAATTTTCGTCAATGTAGGGTTTCAGTGTCTCAACAATAAACTGTGCGTACAAATCGCCATCGCCGCCGCCATATTGAGCGTTTGGCCAGGGTGTGTATTCATCAATTCTGTAAGCACCACCATTATCTATTCCAACCACGATGGGCACATCAAATCCTTCATCGAACATCTCATTCAGGGTTTCATCCACTTCCCATTCTCCGGCAAAGGAGGTTGCAGCATCAAATAGGTTTTGCCCATCGTGCATGTACAGCACCGGATAGTCTTCACCGGATGTGTCATAATCAGGGGGAAGATATAACCAGATTCTCCTGTAGCGTTCAAATTGTGGCATATAAAAATCTTCATCCATGATGATCACATTTTCGGCTGCTGTGGAGTTGTTTCCGCCCATATCCTCCCAGCTCAGAATGGTGATTTCGAGGGTGTCGGCAGTGCCAAAAGTAAAAGTTCTGTTTGGCAGAAAGCCTCCATTTTCATTGCCTTCCACCGTTTCCCAGCTTCCGCGGGTAAACTTAAATTCTATGGTACCTTCACCTTCACCTGTTATTTCCAGTTGTCCATTTATATTTTCGGTTAGCATGGAGCCGGGATCACCAGGGTTCCATCCATTGAAATTTCCTGCAATAAAGATATTGTCTTCGGGAGGCGTGTTTTCAGGAAGTGAAACCACGACCATAGTGACCTGTTCAGCTAAGGCAAACATTGATATTGTGCAAGAAATCAGGAGTGTAATTATGTTTTTCATGTGTGTTGGTGTTAATGAGTTAATGGTTAATTGGTTATTGATTGACCAATTAACGAATAACAATTAACGAATAACTCTTTTATTCATCCGTAGCAATCATCACATTCGACGCCTTAATCAGGCCATAAACTTCTTTTCCAACAACGATTTCCAGATTATCGGCAGAGGCTTTGGTGATAATAGAAACGATTTCCTGTCCGCCGGGAAGTTCGATGGTTACTTCTGAATTTACAGCTCCGTGTTCGATCTTTTTTACTGTGCCTTTCAGCATATTCCTTGTAGATACTTTCATAATATTGAGGTTTGTAGATATAAAATAAAATCCAAAACTAATGTATTTAATATTAGTGGAAATGAAAATATATTCATATTTTTGAGCAAATTAATCTTTCTATTTAACAAACAAAATATTTTGACGCTATGAAAACATTTAATCTCTACTTTTTGGCAGTAATCTGCTTTTCGGTTTTTAACAAT
>CAYNDN010000146.1:0-6334 GCA_964395075.1 uncultured Lentimicrobiaceae bacterium
AACAAACACTAATCAGCAAAGAAGAATTTACCCACAAAAATGGTAGTAGAACCTAAAATGATAAGTTGTCTTTCACTTAATTCACCATTTAATTCACCATTGATGGATTCAGCCTCAAAAAAGTGAACATCCAAAGGAACTTTAGTAACAAAAACATCTTCCTCCAAAAATTCTATCTTATCAGAACCGGCATAAGCATTTGCGTATTTGTAAACTTTTCTGACACCAGTGCCTAACTCCTCTGAACGCCCTATTTGGGTATAAAATAATTATTCAATCACCTCCCAATAGCCGGCTTTATCACTCCCCACGCGTTTTATTAATTTTAGGTTCTTTAATTTTTTTATGTCACGTAGAATTGTGTCACGACTAACATTCAACTTTTCGGCAAGTTGTGAAACTGTTATATTTCTATCTTCATTCGCTTTCTTCAATATACCTTTTTGCCTCTCATTTACAGTTGCATTTACAGTTGCATTTACAGTTGCATTTACAGTTGCATTTACAGTTGCACTTAATTTGCGCAATGGAACTTTTGTAATAAATACATCATCCTCCTGAAAAAGAATTTCATCACTCCCTGAATAAGCTTTGGAATACTTAAACACATTTCTCACGCCTGTACCCAGTTCTTCGGAACGGCCCATTTGAGTAAATATTTGAGCAATATTTGGGTTTTTGGGAAATGGCTCGAATTTACCAGGGAAAAGTTGTCCGATAAAAATGGGTTTATTAGCATTCTTTGTTTCCACCCTGTCTTTATAAATTGTAAAGGTGGAAGGGAAAGCATTGCTGTATTCCCGGTGGATCAGCATATTCGCTAAGATCTCCCTGAATATTTTTTCACGTAAAGAGATTCGTTGATCTCCTTCAAGGTAGAATTTATCAGGCAAATGTTTTGCAACAAACACCATTAACCTGTCATAAGCTTCGATTATATTACATCTGATGTTTTCCCTGTCATCATATCTGTCAAGGTTTTCAATACGCAAAAGGGCATCAATTTTATAATGCGGAATTGCACTCTGAATAACTTCATCTCTGGCAAAGAGTAAAAGGGCTGACATAGTAAACCCTTCAAGACCTGTAATTAAATCTGTGCGATACAAGCCGGTTGTTATGTAAAAATCATGATTGCTGAGATCGTTCCATGGATGGTCGGGCCTGTTATTCTTAATAATCCTTCTTGTCCGGGCAACAATACCTTTTACAAAATGATCTTCAGTTAGATAAGGATAAATCTTATTCTCGGTATAAAGAATGGATTTCCGATTATATACGTTTTTTATTTGTTCACTGGTTTTTATTTCAAAATCACCATCGGCACTGCGATCATAAATTTTGTTGTTGCACTTGTGAACCTGCGAAGATATGGGGACGAAAATATGTATGAGCGTTTTTCCTTTAAAAACCACAGTTTGGGCATCCAACAGGAAGGTTGGAAATAATTTCTGCGGGTTGTTGCTTAAGTTCGCAAAATCTTTGCACAGCTCTTCAGCTTTATCAGGATTAACTCCTTCGATGGTTTTGTCATCATTCACACCCAGCAATATATTGCCTCCAGAACGGTTGAGAAAAGCGCACACTGTTTCGAATAGATTTGAGGGCAGTTGATCTTGAGCCCGTTTGAACTCGATAGTGATTCCTTCACCCTGATGGATAATATGTTGAATGTTTTTAAACATTTTTTTCGTCAGTACAGTGCTTTACATTTTGCTGCATTGATTATTTTTTTCCACAGATGAACGCACAGTAATATCCACAGATGGACACAAATTACTTTTCACAGATGGACATTGATAATATAGTTATGGAAAGCTGATTTCTTTTCATTTGAGTTTATCTGTGAAGCCCATCTGGTTGTATCTGTGGAATATTTTTTACAGATGAATAAGGATGAATTAGAGAATGATTCTTCTATATTGAAGTTTTGTTGTACCAAAATTGATCAAAAGTCCAATTTTTAGTTTGGTAGCCTTAAGCGCATTCAGCACTTGTGCAATATTCTGGTTACAGAGGCCCTCTGTGGCCTTTAATTCAACGACAACTTTATCAAAACATACAAAATCAGCAACATATTTTTTTGCTAAAACCTTACCTCTAAAATTAATATCCAATACTTTTTCCCTTTCAAAAGGAATACTCTTTTCCAAAAAAACAAGACTTAACGCTTCCTGATAAACCGCTTCCAAAAAACCACACCCCAATTCATTATGCACTTCCATACATGCTCCGATTATATCATACGTTTCCTTTTTGTGCGGATAAACTTTATCTGTGTCCAACTGTGAAAACCATTTGTGTGTATCTGTGGATTACATTTTCGAGTCTAAATACTTCCCCGTCTCATTATGCTCAAAATCAGGCAGCATATATTGGAACAAATCAATTATTTCTTGTTTTGACCAGCTTTTACTTTCCTTCATGGAACGGATTGTATGTTCAAAATAATCAATTGGTCCGTCAAAGTTTTCGAGGTCATTTTTGATAATGCCCAGGTTTTGGAAACGATCCATTTCAAGAGTTTCTTTTTCTGTGAAGAACTCTTCGAAGTCTTTTTCGCCGGTGGTGTCGCTTGGGGTGAAGAGGCAGGGCCATTGATTTTGTGTTGAAGGGTTAAAAGGTTGAGAAGGTTTAAGAGTTGAGGGGTTGAAAAAGGAGCGGGCTTCGTCTTCGTTTTGGCAGAGGAAAGGCTTGAGTCCTTTTTGTTCGAGATATTTTTCTGCTATTTCGGCAAAGGTGATCAGGTGCAGCTCTTCGTTGAGCTTGGGAAAAAAGATATCTCTATTCTCACCAAAAATGCAAGACATCAGGCATAACTCACCGGATTCTTTTGGAATCACAAAATATCGCTTAACATCATTGGGTGCTACAATGGGTTGCTGCTTTTTGATGCGCTGATCAAAACCATGAAGCAATGATCCATCGGAAAAGGCGACATTGGCAAATCGCGCCATGGAAACGTCAATATTTTTACTCCTGCGGTTTACAAACATTTCCATAATTCGCTTGGAGGCTCCCATCATATTTACCGGGCTGGCGGCTTTATCGGTGGAGACACAAAAGTATTTTTTTACGCCGTTTTCAATGGATTGCTGTATTGTTTTATCGTTATTAAAGATATTGGTTTCGATCATACGCATGAGCGTGAACGGGTCCTTCTCGCTGCGCACGTGTTTCAATGCTGAAAGATTTAATACATAATCGTATTTGCCATCCCAATTGATAAAAGCATCATATTCAACAGAGCCAATATCCAAAGCGAATGTTTGAAAATCGCCATCAATATAACCAAAGGAAGATCGAATATCCCTCACCAATTCAACCATATTGTTTTCGGAGATATCCACCACATGGAGCTTGAGTGGCTTGCGCTTAAAGATTTCCTTCACTACAGCCTGGCCAATGGAACCGGCACCACCAATTATCAAAAAACGGGATGCATGCACAATTTCAGAGAGTTCTTTTTCGTGAGTAGCAATGTCTTCAGTGAAGAGTTCTTTGTTACGGCCGATGAGGGAGAGGATGTTCATGGTTTATTCTTTATGGAACGCGGATGACGCGGATTAGACTGATGTACACTGTTTTGTATCTCGCTGATTTGCGCTGATCATGTTTCTCGCTGATTTTCGCGGATTATTGTTTTCGCTGATTTACGCGGATTTTGTTGTTGCACAGAGTTACACTGTGTTTTTCACTGAGTTACTCTGTGTAACTTCATTCACTCCACACTGTTCGTTTGATGTAGTCAGTATGGCTTAGGATGATCTTTACCATTTTATCGCTAACATTGGGCATTGAGTAATCCGCTACTTTTCTGAAATTCTTTTTTAAGGGTTGAGAGGTTGAGGTGGTTAAAAAGTTGAGATAGTTGAGACGTTTAAAAGTTTAAAAGGTTCAAGTGTGTTGGCAAATTTTGACAAACATAGACAATACCAAACTATTTGTGCAGCGAATTCTCGCTTCCATCCAGCATATCGGGTATAATTTGGTTTATCCGTGAATTAAACCATTCGTTAGTTGGTGGTTCTATCATCCAATTTATTTCCTGAAGTTTTTCAACCGGGAACTGTTCTAAAACCTCAACAGCATTTACCGGATTTACCCAAAGGTCTTTTTCTGCAGCATCGTTCATTATGATTTCCCAATTAAACTTATGAGACTCGCAAATGTAAACGATATCTACAATATCCTTGGTTGAATAGCGGCCTAAAGCTGTTACCTTGTTTGACAGAATATTATTCAAGTTGTCGGTTTCTTTAAACAGAGGAGTAGCTATTGGGCTTCCTCTGCGAAATGGGACATCATTCACAAAATCAAGCTTTAATGAACTTTCAACATCAAAAACAAAAATTCGAGCAAAACCATCATCAGCAACAGAAATGTCAATACGCCAATCAGCCCCGGTCATGGCTTCTATTACTTTATTCACCTGCATTTTGAAGTCATTGGCACCATTTAAGAAAAAGTCGAGGTCATCGGAGTATCGGTGATGTAGATAAGCCCGGCTTAATGCAGTACCACCGGTAAGATAAAATCCAACAGGCAGTTTTCTGATTATTTCAAGCACTTTATCTTGAAGAGGGTACAGCGTATTTTGATAATAATCGTCTTGCATTGGAATAATAGGTACGTCGTTGTTCAGGAAACAGCTTTTGGATGATAGGATCGGTTAATAACATGAGTAAATTTTGCTTTCCTACAAGCCTGGTTAACTCATACCATTTAAGGCTGTTGAGTGCTTTGATGAAAATCTGATCATCGTTTTGAAACGTTTCAACTGGATGAGACTGAATTTCATTTGCAATTTTTATTCTCTGGTTTTCCGGCATATCCCAGAGCATGGCTTTCAATTTGGTATGTAAATCGACTTGCATGATAGCGTTTATTTACAAAGATACAAAATAATGTGCATCACTTTCTTCATGGATTTTATCTCGCCGAATATTTCTTAATGATGAGGTCTTTTGGATAGTGCGGATTTTGTTTCACAGAGTTTTGCAGAGTTTGACATGGAGTAGTCGGCTACCTTTCTGAAGTTCCTGTTTAAGGGTTTAGAAAGTTGAGAAGGTTGAGAGCTGAGGAAGTTGAGTATGTTTAACGTTGAGCTGATTGTATGAACTGAGAATCATAGCCATAGAACCTATTTTCGTTTGATAGTATTTTTAAATTTCATTACAGCAAAATTGATTTCAAAAGTTGTTTCGGTATCAGTAGTTTGCAAATCATCGCCAAGTATATCAGCCATGATTTCGCCGCTCTTGTTCATCAGCTTATCCTGCCTCTCCTTTTCAGGATTTGTGGAGAGCTCTTTTACAGCATTTGTAAGTTCCCTAATCTTAGTAGGTTTCAATTATGGCTATGGATGTCTGGGTTGCCATTGGACTTTTTAAAATAGTTGCAATCATCTACAGGCCCTTTTCAGTAAATGCCTTGGGGGGCTTAACTTTTCCCCCTTTGATTGAAGATGAAAATTTCGACTTCAATACATTCCATTCTTCCTTATTCAGTTCAAAAATATATCCGGCAGGAAACTTTTCCGGATTGTTCTTCACTGCTTCATTTATACGTTTTGTCTCAAGGCCGTAAAATTCAGCCACATCGGAATCCAAAAGAACTTTTTGATCCCGGAGAATTATAATCCTGGATTCGATATCTTCAAATTTTATAATTTCACTCATCAGGATAGTGGGATAGAATATCTGTTTTTATAATTTATTGATCGTTGTTTTTTGTTTCACAGTGTTACACGGTGTATTGACTCAGAGTAACTCAGTGAAATTTCTATTCAATTCAAAAGTTTCGTTTTAAAAAGTCAGTGTAGTTGAGGAAAATCTTATCAGGTTTAAAAGTTTTTCGCTGATTTGCGCGGATTTTTTTTTGTTGTTTGTTGTTTGTTGTTCCTTGTTTGTTGTTCCTTGTTTGTTGTTCCTTGTTTGTTCAGTATTCTGTGTTTCTGCGAGTTGTTCTTTTCGATCGACAAGTTCTTTTGGATTCGGTTTTTTTGTTGCACAGAGTTTCACGGTGTATTACTCTGTGTGACACTGTGCAACTGTTTTTCTATTCACTCCAGACGGTTCGTTTGATGTAGCAGGGTTATTTATCGAGCACTTCCCAGTGGCCGCCTTTGGCCGGGCCAACGCGTTTGATCAAACCTTCTTCTTTTAGCTTGTTTAAGTTATATTCTACTCCTCTAATGCTCAATCCGGTTTTCAGTGCCATCTCTTCCCTGGTTATTTTTGGTGATTCTATAATGATGCTCAAAAGTTTCCCCACAGTTTTCCCCACAGTTTTCCCCACAGTTTTCCCCACAGTTTTCCCCACAGTTTTCCCC
>CAYNDN010000146.1:6434-9672 GCA_964395075.1 uncultured Lentimicrobiaceae bacterium
ACAGTTTTCCCTACAGTTTTCCCCACAGTTTTCCCCACAGTTATTTCCGAACTTTGAGTAATCTTCTTCAGAAAAGTTATTTGAAACCCACCAGCATGTATTTCTATTTTAGGTTCACTCTGGCCTGTTCTCTTCATTTCTTCCCTCATTAAAAGGATGCCCCTGCCCCATGCTTCGATGAAACCAATCCTAAAAAAAACATTTGCAATAAGAGCATTCCTTCTTTTACTTGGGTGTTTTTGCTTTAACAACTCTAAACTCAGCGGTGCAAGAAGCGTCCCGCTATTCCAAAAGACAATCTTATCATCATATACACTGATTGTGATATCAGTTTGCTCAGCATAATCCCTGTGCACTATGGCATTAAGAACGGCTTCCCGGATCGCACTATCAGGATACTCCAACTTTTCATTACGCTATATCCCCTGATAAGAAATATTTGCATGTAGATATTTTGTTCTAAGAATATCCATAATCCGGTCAGGCATCTCCATAATACTCCCCTCAATAATGTCCTGGCTAATCAAATCTGTATCGGATTTTCCAAACCTGCCGATTTTTACTGTGGCAGTTCTAATATATTTGTTTGGTCTTTTACCGAAAAGCAAGATTGCTGCACGGGTTAACTCTCCATTATCCTTTATCAAATCAAGATTTTCAAGTATATCGCCTATATCATCGTTAAATGCATTTACATGTAACCTATTTTCCCGGGCAGCAATCATTACAAACCGTTGAACAAGATTTTCATCAAGATCAGCGATATGTGCCTGAGGAACTGTAATTTCATCCCATGTAATATTGTCTTTTTTGAGAATAAAATTGCGTAATTCGTGTCCATGAAGCTCCTGGACTGTACTTCCACTTCTGATATAATACTTACCACGAAACGATATTGGAACAGAACTTGGTTCAACGCTTACTTCAAGAATATGCTTTTCTTCCTTATCAATCAGATCAAGCTCAATGGTAACACCTAAAAACTGAATAACTTTGTTTGGAATCTCTTCCAGTAGCTTTTTGTAATTATCAACACCAACATTAATGCCGTCATCTCTGATACCTATAAATAACTTTCCACCATTGGTATTGGCAAAAGCTGCAATTACTTTCAGATAATCATCTTTCCAATTTTCCTTAAATTCAATATTTGCTTTTTCTTTAAGCAAGGGGTGTTAATTATGTTTTGGGTTCGTTGTTTGCTCGCCTGCGGCGAGGTGAATTGTTCGTTGTTCGTTGTTCGGTGTTCGCCCGCCTTCAGCGAGGTAAATTGTTCGGTGTTCGTTGTTCCTTGTTTGTTGTTCCTTTGTTCTGTAGTTCTGTTGAGGAGCGGGGTGCGTTACAAGTTCATTTTGTTCTTTTTGTTCTTTTGGTTCGGGGCTGAGTTGGCAGACGGTAGTTCGCAGATTCAGGTGGAATATAAAGTCAATAGAACAGGTTACGCTTTACCAAACCTTCCTTCCATTATCCCGGTAACAGACAAATCCTCATCCAAGTCGGGCCAATGCAAACCGGTTCCATTGCATATTATTTCGATATTTGCAATTTTATTAGCAGGCGCATTCCTTAATTTTTCATTTAGCCTGATAGGAAACCTGATTTCTTTGTCATCGGTTAAAATGATGCATATCTTTCCATTTTCATACCATGCTTTGACTGCCTTAAACATCAATTCAGCTACCATGTACTTCATACCACTTTCTTTTAATAAGTTCTATATGTTCAAAAACGATTTCTTCGGCCTTTTTAATATCACCAACTTTCATTCCCTGTGAAAATTCCAGTTCTACCGGTTCGATCCAGAATTTCGCAAAGCCACCTGCCTTTCTAACATGCACATGCATTGGCTCCTGTCCTTCATTGGAGTAAAAGAAAAAAACGAATCCATACTTTCTAAATACTTCTGGCATTGTGTGTACAGTGTTTGTTGTTTGTTGTTTCGTGTTTGTTGTTCCGTGTTCGCCCGCCTTCAGCGAGGTAAATTGTTCGGTGTTCCGTGTTCCGTGTTCGGTGTTCGGTGTTCCGTGTTCGGTGTTCGGTGTTCCGTGTTCCGTGTTCGGTGTTCCGTGTTCGGTGTTCGGTGTTCGGTGTTCCGTGTTCGGTGTTCGGTGTTCGGTGTTCGGTGTTGCGTGTTCGTTGTCCCGAATCGCGGAGTTTATCCCGATTATTCGGGGCTCCCGGGATTAACGGATAACAATTAACGGATAACAATTCACTGTTAACGTCTTTATGCAGCTTCGCCCGGTCAGTTACAGTTTTGTTTTGTAACCTACGGGTTTTGAGATGATTGTACTTTGTTCGTTGTTTGTTGTTTGTTGTTTGTTGTTCCTTGTTTGTTGTTCCTTGTTTGTTGTTCCTTGTTCGTTGTTCCTTGTTCGTTGTTTGGTGTTTGTTGCATCTCATCATAGAGGGGTGGTGCTTCCGCGTTTTGCATCATGTGTAAATATGCATCTGCCATTTCAGGTAAATGGTTATTTATTTTCTAATAGCCATTTCCATACAGGGATGGTTTTGATATGCTTGTCAGGGCTTTCTAAAGCAGTTTCTGTATTGAAGGTTATGAGCAGGCCTCTTTTCAGGTTATACGTTTGCATGGCCTCGTGCAATCCGTCATATTCGCGACGCAGATTGGGTTGATCAGTTACCCATGTAACCTGAATGGCTTCTGTGATATTCAAGCCTTCCTTTACCAGGAAATCGCACTCGTTTTTGCCTGTGTGATACTATACTTCTTTACCTCTGCATAGCAATTGAAGAAAAACAATGTTTTCGCGCACACGCCCCTTGTTTTGCGAAAAATTGAACCCCAGCCGGTTTGAGATGGCAGGGTCGATTGTATAAACCTTTTTGGGATTCATTATTTGCTTCTTTACAGAAAAATCGAATTTCTTAAGGTAGAAGAATAAATAAGACTGTTCATAGTACCAAAGGTAATCTTTGATAGAACTCAGGCTTTTAACTCCGGAAATTTGCTGCAGTGTAGCATAGGAAAATAGTTTTGCGGCATTGGAAGCAAAAAATAACCCGATCTGTTTTATTTCATTTATCTGACTTAACCTAAAACGAGAAACAATATCGCGGTAAAGAATATCCTGGAAATAACTATTTATGAGTTCAATGTCGTTTTCTTTTACCACAAGTGGAAATCCTCCGGTTTCCATATAGTGGTTAAAATCTTTTTGTATCAGTGCCTTTTGTTTGGTTGTGAGCCGGTGGTGATCGTAAGTTTTACCTCTAA
>CAYNDN010000147.1:0-9660 GCA_964395075.1 uncultured Lentimicrobiaceae bacterium
CGCCCTGAAGGACGTGGCAACATATTCTATAATTTTGTGAATTAAGCAGGCTAAAATGAATTTTAAATTTAAATCACGTAATCATGAAATACAGGCTAGTAAAGTTCATGAAACTCTTTTTTGTATTTTGTTTTCTATTCATGTCTTTTTTTCTTCATGGTCAGCAAAATGACAGGGATATCCCCATGACAACCACACGAATTCTTTTTGTTTTTGATGCTTCCCAAAGTATGTATGGCCGCTGGCAAAGCGACATGAAAATGCATATCGCGCAGAAATTGCTTGGAAATGTATTGGACAGCCTGAAAGATGTGGAAAATCTGGAACTGGCCCTGCGGGTTTACGGCCATCAAAAACCATTTCCGCCACAGGATTGTGATGATACCCGCCTGGAAGTACCTTTCGCAAAAAATAGTGCTTCCCGGATTAAGTATAAATTGTCAACCATAAATCCTAAAGGAACAACACCCATTGCATTTGCACTGTCGCAGTCCCGTTACGATTTTCCGGATTGTGACAATTGCAGGAATATCATCATCCTCATTACCGATGGGGTGGAGGAATGCGATGGCGATCCTTGTGAAGTTTCGAAAATGCTGCAGCGTGAAGGCATTGCGCTAAAGCCTTTTGTGATTGGAATCGGGACGGATTTTAGTGAATCGCTAAATTGTGTCGGGACGTACTTTCCGGCAAGCAGCGAAAAAGCATTTACAAAGGCATTAAATGTAGTTATTTCGCAGGCTTTGAACTCCACCACAGCTCAGGTTAATCTGCTGGACGATTCCGGAAGGCCAACCGAAACCAACGTGAACATGACATTTTATGATGTGATTTCAGGAAATGTGGTTTACAACCTGGTGCATACCATCAATAATAAGGGGCTGCCCGATACGCTCAGTCTGGACCCGCTGCTGAAATACAACATTACAGTGCACACTATTCCGCCCTTGCATCTCGACAGTGTGGAAATCAATCCGGGAAAACATACCATCATTCCCTTTGACTCCGGGCAGGGGGCGCTCAGTCTGAATGTGGGTGGAAACTGGCGCACATTGAAAAACTTACAGGCTATCGTAAGAAAACATGGTGAAATGGAAACCCTGAATGTGCAGAATTTTGGGACAACCAGAAAATATCTGACCGGTGTTTATGATCTCGAAGTGCTTGGCCTGCCACGGATCAGGATAGATAGTGTGGTGATCAGGCAAAGCCATACCACCACCATCGAAATACCCATGCCCGGCATCGCTGTTATTAAAAGAAAAGTGGATGGAGTTGGCAGCCTTTATGTGGAGCGCAATGGTGAGCTTGAGCTGATTTATAATCTGCCAACGGATAAAGATCAGGTGGAAAACCTGGTGTTACAACCGGGATTTTATCGGGTGGTTTTCCGTTCGAAGTGGGTAAATAAAGCCGTTTACACCACCGAAGAGCGGTTTGAGATAAAACCCGGCAAAACCATCGAAATAAAATTGAATTGAAAAAAACAGGATCAAATTAACCCGGATAATTCATTACAAAATGATGAATATTGACGATAAATAGCTTAAAATTAGTCCATTATCTTATGAGTATTCTAAGAATCAAAATTTTAAGATTTGTCAACTGATGACGATCTTGTTACAGCGGAAAATTTAGTGAGTTTTCCGGGTTAATTCAAATCTGCCAATAATTCATAATATTTAAGTGCCTGCTAATACAATTCATATCCTCAATCAAACCGGATCACCTTATCCACGCCTTTCACCTTCAGTAGCTTTTGTTTTAGGAATCCAAGGTGCTCCACATCGCGTATCTGAACTTTTATAACTCCTTCAAATACACTGCCTTTGGTTTCAAAGCGGATATCTTTCATGTTAACTTTCAGATCGTTCGAAATAATTTTTGTTATATCATTGATGATGCCCAATCTGTCAGAACCAACAATTTTGAGGTTGGTAATAAAGAACTGCGTTGAACGGGTTTCTTTCCAGCGGGTTTCGATTTTCCGGTAGGGATAATGCTTTAGCAATTGTTTGGCATTGGGGCAGTCGGTGCGGTGGATTTTGATGCCTTTGTTCACCGTAATAAAACCGAATATTTTATCGCCTGCAATCGGGTTGCAGCATTTGGCCAGCGAATAATTCAGGTCGGATACGCCGGCTTCAATCATGATATATCCATGATCTTTCTCCGACTGCGATTCGATGATTTCTTCAGTCAGTTCAAAGTTTGGAGAAGCCGGGTCTGTTTTTCTGTCATCAATTTCGAGGGTTTGGAAAATCTCACGGATTTCCAATATATTAATCTTTCCAATTGCAATATTAAAAAACAGGTCAACAGGCTTTTGGAGGTTATAATATTTTATGATACTGCTGATATTTCTGTCGTTGAAATCAATCTTCCAGTTTTTAAACTTTCTGGTCAGGGTTTCTTTGCCTGATTCGGCCTCTTTAAATTTTTCTTCACGCAATGCCCGGTTTATGCGGCCTTTTGCCTTGGATGTTACCACATAGTTCAGCCAGTCGATATTGGGTTTTTGCTTTTTTGATGTGATGATCTCAACCCTGTCGCCGTTGTACAGCTTGTGGCGAATGGGCACTACTTTATCGTTTATTTTTCCTCCGGCACATTTGGTACCAACACCTGTGTGAATATCGAATGCGAAATCAAGAACAGTAGCACCATTGCGTAGTTCACGAAGGTCGCCCTGGGGCGTAAAAACATAAATTTTATCCGAACCGCTGACAATTTTCGACGTTGTTCCATCGTCGAGCTTATCAGCACCCATATTTTCGAGCACATTCCGGATGTCGTTCATCCACGATCCCACATCTTTTCCATAAGCTGATTCTTTGTAGCGCCAGTGTGCAGCATTTCCGGTTTCAGCATGTTCGTCCATTCGTTTGGTTCTGATCTGTATTTCCACATATTTATTATCCGGGCCAAGCACCGTTGTATGCAGCGATTCGTATCCACTGGCTTTGGGTGCCGAAATCCAGTCCCGAAGCCTTTTGGGATTCGGCGAATAAATATTGGTTATGAGAGAGTATGTTTTCCAGCAGGCCGTTTTTTCGCGATGCATCAGATCGAGGTATTGTTTTCGTTTGGCTTCGAACTCCTGGATTTTCTCACGCTGAATCTCTTTTTCAATGGCCAGTTCATCATGAAACTCCTCTTCGTTTTCGGTGCCATTCCCTGAAATTTCCATTTTTAGCTTTCGTTCGCTGCGCGGATCACCATGTTCGTTCAAATATTTTTCGTAAGCTTCCACAAACTCAAATTCTTCTTTGTTGAGTGTGTCAGTTATGATAATACGAATTGCAAACAAGTCGTAAACCTGGTCGAGGTCAACGCCCTGTTTTTCCATTTTTCTTTTGATAGATGAAATTGTTTTTGTCCTGCTTTTCAATTCAAATTGCATCTGCTCCTGCTCCAAAACCTTACGAATTGGACTAATGAAACGCTTGATGTATTTTTCCATTTCATCACGGCTCTCATTTAGTTTGAAAGCAATTTGCCTGTATTCGTCAGGGTTGGAGTATTGCAATTCGAAATCTTCCAACTCTGCTTTTATCCTGTATAATCCAAGCCTGTGGGCAATAGGAATATATAAATATCGGACATCGTCCAAAAACCAGGTCTTCAGTTTTTCGGGAAGTAATTGATAATTCCGCATGTCGTAAAGCCTGTGAGCCATTTTGATAAAAATAATGCGGATATCTTCAACAGTGTTCAGGTAGAGGCTACGGAAATTCTCGGAATGCAGGCTGACTTTTTCAGAGTGAAAACCCGATATTTTTTTGAATCCTCTAACAATGGTAGTAATAACTTCGCTAAATTCCTTTTCAACATTCTCCGGAAATTCCTGGTCGGCATGATCAATCATATCATGAAACAGGGCAGCGATTACTGAAACCTGTTTCAACCCGATCTCCTCGGCAACGATCCGTGCAACTTTTAAACTTTGAATAATCCTCAATTCACCTGTTTCATTGCGCTGGTCCCGGTAAACGCTTTTCGCAACATTAAAAGCCCTTTCAAGCTTTTCCTGTTCATCAGGCGGGCAATTGGCACAGGCGGTTTTAAGTACCTCAAAATGTTTTAATATCTCCTTTTCTTCCGCTTCTTTCCCTGGTCTATTCATGTAATTTTATTAATAATGCAAGTTTGTACATCAGGTCGTCTATATTTTTGCTCCTCTGCTAAAAATTCTTCAAACTAACGGCATCTGTAAAAACAAAGTATTGTTTTTTACTTGAATTAACTGCTGTCAAAATTTGTAATTATGCTGTTCCCAAAAACAAAAAAACCCGGAGCAACTGCCCCGGGTTTTTAAAATGATGATTTATATATCTATTTTTTCGAATCACCTTTTCTTTGGTCCTTTTTAGGAGGCTGGTCATGTGGTGAGGCAATGGATTCTCTCATTTTGGTATCAGCCTGTATATTTTCGAATTTATAATAATCCATAATACCCAGTTTACCGTTTCTAAATGCGTCAGAAATTGCTTTTGGAATTTCGGCTTCGGCCTGGATTACATTGGCACGGGCTTCCTGGGCTTTGGCTTTCATTTCCTGTTCGGCGGCAATGGCCATTGCACGTCTTTCTTCGGCCTTAGCCTGGGCAATGTTTTTATCGGCATTGGCCTGGTCCATCTGCAACACAGCACCGATGTTTTTGCCAACATCAATATCAGCGATATCTATGGAAAGAATTTCGAATGCTGTTCCGGAGTCAAGGCCTTTCTCCAGCACTACTCTGGAAATTGAATCCGGGTTTTCGAGTACTTTTTTATGCGAATCGGCAGAACCAATAGATGAAACCACGCCTTCGCCAACACGTGCCAGAATGGTTTCTTCGCCGGCACCACCAACAAGCTGTTTGATGTTGGCGCGCACCGTTACCCTGGCTTTGGCAATCAGCTGAATACCGTCTTTTGCTACGGCAGCCACCGGAGGGGTATTGATAACCTTCGGGTTAACCGACATCTGTACTGCCTGTAAAACATCACGGCCTGCCAGATCGATAGCGGTGGCTGATTTAAAATCCAGGTCCATATTGGCTTTGTCGGCAGAAATAAGTGCGTTAACAACCGCCTGCACTCTTCCACCCGCCAGATAGTGGGCTTCCAGATCGTTTCGGTTGAGGTGCAACCCGGCTTTGGTGGCAGCAATCAAACTATTAACAATTACGGGTGGTTTAATTTTTCTCCAGCGCATCAGCACCAGTTGTATCAGGGAAATCCTTACCCCCGAAACAAGTGCCGAGAACCATAGCCCGACAGGGATAAAATAAAAAATTATCCACAATCCGAACAATGACGCTACGCCAATGGCAATAATTACAAATACACTGTTTTCCATTACTTGTTATTTTTTTGGTTTTACAAATATTTTATTGTGCTCAATTTTTGTGATTATAACTTCAGTTTCCTGGTCAACAAATTCACCGGAAGTTCTCACCTCATAATACTCATCATTGATCAGGGCTTTTCCCATGGGTACGAGCCTCGAAACGGCTTTTCCTTCATCTCCGGGCTTCACTTTATCAGCTTCATAAACGTTGGTTTTGCTGTTGATCTCGGTGTGCAGCATTGCCCTGTTCCATGTTTTGGATCGAAGCGACAAAGCAAGGGCTCCAAGCGTAAGTACTATTGAGCCTCCCAAAACATAGTGCCCGGTTTCGGAACCATAAACCAAGTAGGTTTGCCATATTCCGATGGCCATCAGGATAAAGCCTACTACCCCTACAATGGTGCTTCCGGGAACAACAAGAATCTCGAGAACCAGAAAGATCAGGCCGATAACGATTAAGGCTACAATTACAGTCCAGGACATCAGCGGAAATTTAGTTAGTTTATCGATACAGTTAATCCACGATCAGTCATTGCTCTGCTCATGGGATTTAATTCTTCCAAATCACCACTTTTAACTGTGCATTTTCCTTTGTAATGGACAATAAGCGTAAGTTGTTCAGCGGTAATCGGGTCATGATCACAAACTTCAATCAGTGAGTCAATTACAAAATCAAAAGTGTTGTGGTCGTCATTGTGAAGGATCAGGCTTTTTAATTCAGTAGCCTGGTCTTCAGTATTTTCAGCTTGTTTTGTGCGTTCTTTGATCATTTTTTGAATACATTTAACCCGAAGCAAAGGTAGTAGAATTATTTTTTAATTTGTTGCAAATCTTATTTTTGTGAACTTAAATGGATAGCAATTTTATACATTTTATTAATAACTTAACCAGGAAACTCCGGGAGCCATTGCCGGGCAACGCTGCACATGAATTGATGTCGCCTGCTTCACGCAGAAAATACCCATCAAATCCTGATCTTTCAAAAGCTAAACTCAGCAGTGTTTTGGCTTTGTTTTATCCCGCAGATAAATCTATCCGACTAATTTTTATACAACGGCCACTTTATAATGGTGTGCATAGCGGACAGATTGCTTTTCCCGGTGGACGCTTTGAAGAAACTGACCGGAATTTGATGGAAACTGCCTTACGCGAAACTTATGAGGAAATTGGAATTTCTCCCGAACAAATTCATGTAATGGGCAAGCTTACCAATCTTTACATACCGCCCAGTAATTTTCTGGTATTTCCTTACCTGGGTTATCTATCCAATGAACCGGTATTTGTGCCCGACCCGCAGGAGGTTCACGAGGTTTTTTCGCTGAATGTATTTGATTTATTGAAAAAAGACATGCTTCAGGAGCGGGAGGTCTCCGGCCTAAATTACCAACTTAGTGTTCCCTGTTTTTATATTAACAACCGACTGATTTGGGGAGCGACATCAATGATGCTTAGCGAATTAATTGAGATCATCAGAGGTATAAAATAAAAGCCGGTTTTTGTGGTCCGGATTCAATGAATTATTTTATAGAGTAGCTTCCAACTCAGTTTCTGCCATTTTTTGGCAGCAACTGAGTTGGAAGTAACTAATCGAGCAACTTAATCTCATGAGTAATCTCAGCAGCTTTTTCAAGCATGGCCGTAACTCCACAATACCTCTCCTGCGAAAGGTTGATTGCTTTCTCGAGTTTGGCCATCGGCAGATCCTTGCCCTTAAAGGAATAGGTAATATGAATCTTATTATAGTACTTGGGGTGCTCATTAGTGGAGTCGGCTGAAACAGAAATATTAAAATATTCAGGTTCCACACGCATTTTTCTGAGTATCGAAATCACATCCATACCTGTACATCCTCCAAGCGAGGCCAGGACAAGTGGCTTGGGCCTTGGCCCGCGATCTTTTCCACCTGCAGCTTCTACGGCATCAATCATGAATTTGTGATTATTAACTTCCACATTAAACGACATTTGTTCATGCAAGGTTACATCTGCTATTTTTTCCATATTATTAAATTTTTCATGTATTAAAATATTGCAAAAATAAGCAAAATAATAGTGATATTAAAGTGATTTAATTTTATTAACAATCTTGCCAGGTTCAGTAAGATAAAATCAATGAACCTACACCAGGGCTTGCAGATTTATTACACCCATCAAAAATTAATATTCAAACACACACAATTATTTTCTATTTTTGATGAGATAATTCACTGTACAACGAATACATTAGGGATATGCCTGATATAACCGATTCATTGATTTTACTTGTTGATGATAATACCAGTAACCTTAAAGTGCTTGGTTCAATATTGAGTGGAAAAGGTTTTCGTGTAGCACTTGCTTCCAATGGGGATGAATGTTTTTCTTTTTTGGAAAAACAGTTACCTGACCTTATTTTTCTTGATATTATGATGCCGGGATTGAACGGATTTGAAGTTTGTAAGCTTTTGAAAAGCAACCCGAAAACTAAAAACATTCCTGTAATTTTCATCAGTGCGCTCACAAATCCACAATACATCGTTAAAGCTTTTGAGGCCGGCGGCATTGATTACATCACAAAACCCTTCGATAAAGACACCCTGCTTGTGCGCGCCGCAGTGCATCTCGAAATTAAAAATGAGTTGGATACTATGCGGCAAAACATCATCGAGCTGCAGGAAAAAATCAAACATCTGACCAGTTAATTTTCAAACTGCTGATTTTTGAGTTGTTAAAAACAAAATTCCTGCGAATAAATTGGTCAGATTATTCTGTTACTGATACACCTGTATCCCTTTATTTTCAGTAACAAACAAATTCTTATATTTTTTCTCGCTGATATGCTTTCACGCAAAATATATTACCTTTGTGCGCATCGAAAACTTAAGTAATAATCATTTAAAATTAGTCTGGTTATGAAGAAACATAATTTTTACGCAGGGCCATCAATTCTTCCACAATTTACCATTGATGAAACCATCAAAGCCATTAAGGATTTTGCAGGAACAGGGCTTTCAATCATGGAAATTTCGCACCGCAGCAAACAATTTGTTGCTGTAATGGACGAAGCACAGGCATTGTTCCGTGAGTTGTTGAATATTCCTGACGGGTATTCAGTGATATTTGTAGGTGGTGGTGCCAGCACACAATTTGCGATGGTACCTTACAACCTGATGAAAAGCAAGGCCGCATACCTGAACACAGGTTCATGGTCGAGCAAAGCCATCAAAGAAGCCAAGCGTTTTGGTGAAGTTGTTGAAGTGGCTTCCTCAAAAGATCAAACTTTTAATTATATCCCAAAAGGATGGACCGTTCCTGAGGATGCAGATTATTTCCACATCACAACAAACAATACTATTTACGGAACTGAAATCCGTGAGGATTTGGATGTGCCCATGCCTTTGGTAGCAGATATGTCATCGGATATTTTCAGCCGTCCGGTGGATGTTTCGAAGTATGCCATAATCTATGGCGGAGCCCAGAAAAACCTTGCACCGGCTGGTGTAACCTTTGCGATAGTGCGCCATGATGTGCTTGGCAAAGTTGATCGCGACATACCTACCATGCTCAACTACCAAACGCATATCGATAAGGAATCGATGTTCAACACACCTCCTGTTCTTCCTGTTTTTTCAGCTTTACAAACACTCAAGTGGCTCAAAGCTCAGGGTGGAATTGCCGAGATGGAAAAAATCAACCTGAAAAAAGCCGGATTGCTTTATGATGAAATTGACCGTAACCCCATGTTTAAATGTACCGTGGGCGATCCTGGCGACCGTTCAATCATGAATATCTGTTTTGTAATGAGCGAAGGCTTTGAACAATTTGAAAAAGAGTTTCTGGAATTTGCCGGAACCAAAGGGCTGGTTGGACTGAAAGGTCACCGTTCTGTTGGCGGGTTCAGAGCCTCAACATACAATGCATTGCCAATCGAAAGTGTTCAGGCATTGGTTGATGTGATGCAGGAATTTGAAAAAATAAAAGCTTAAAACTTTGAATATTATGAAAAAGATTTTAGTTGCAACCGTAAAACCATTTGCACCTGCCGCAGTAGATGCCATCAGGGATATTGTTGAAAAAGCAGGTTATACTTTTGAGTTGGTTGAAAAATATGAGTCACAGGATGACCTTATTAAAGCTGTAGCTGATGCTGATGCGATGATCATACGCAGCGACAAGGCCACCAAAGAGGTTATTGATGCTGCTAAAAACCTCAAGGTAATTATAAGAGCAGGGGCAGGATATGATAACATCGACCTCGAAGCATGTACGGCCAAAGGTGTTGTTGCCATGAATACCCCGGGACAAAATTCAAATGCAGTAGCTGAACTGGCCATTGGGATGATGG
>CAYNDN010000148.1:0-9647 GCA_964395075.1 uncultured Lentimicrobiaceae bacterium
GCCCGATAGCTTTTGGGATGCACTATCGAGCTGGTGGAAGTCAAGAAAGCAAGGCCTAACTATTTACTACGATGGTGAATGTGGTTTTTGCCAAAGAGGATGCGAATTACTTTGCTTACTTTTTCTTCCCGACTGGGTTGAAATGAAGCCTTGTCAGTCTAGGCCCGCAGTTTTGGAGCTAATGGAGCGAGAGAACTCATGGGTGGTAAAAAGTGAAAGTCAGAACAAGTTTTTAGTGAAAAATCAGGCCATCGTAAAAGTTGGCATTGGTGAGATCGATGAAGTTCTGCGCCGTCATGGGCACCAAATCCTCCCGAAGCTGAGCCCTGAAATCACCCATAGAGGTGTACCATTGTACCACGGTTTGGGAGTAGGTGTTGTTGCTTACCGCCAGCCCAATTATAATTATGACGGTAGAAATCAGTTTGGTAAATCTTTTAATTTTCATGTTGTTGTATTTTCTGTGTGTCAATTAAAAAGAGGTTTATTGCTTCAAATGTAGTGGTTTTTTTGGTTGGAACCATTCGCACAATACCTTAAATTAGATATGCTGGAATATACTGTATATCACTTTCAAAATTAAAGTAGGATTGGTTGATTACAAGCTTTTGAATATCTGAAAATATTGTTGAATATTTTTTTTCGAACTCCGATAAGGCTTTTGGCTTTTTGCTATACTTTCCGGATTTAACTTCTGTTAAAATGAGATGACCTTCTTTTTCGGTGATAAAATCAATTTCAGTTTTCGATTGGGTTCTGTAAAAATAGATACTTTCCAGAATGTTATGCTTTTTGGTTAGGACATTAAATACATAATTCTCATATAATATTCCCGTGTCGGTTCTTAAATCCAGTGTATTAAAATTTCTGATTTGCAGGTTCCTCACACCTATATCTTTAAAGTAGATTTTTTTATTCTTCGTGATTTCTTTGTTTTTATTTGTGAAGAAAGGATTTAGTTCATCAATAATAAATGTTTCTTTCAACAATAGAAGATATTTCTGGAGCGTAGCTGTGGCGATTCCAATAGCAGTGGAAGCAGATGAAACATTAAACAGGTTTCCTGCATTAATGGACAAATATTTTATAAGTTGGTTATACGCATCAATATTTTCTATTTTAGCAATGTCCCTGATGTCTTTTTTAATGTACGAGTCTGCGATCCCGGACAGTTTTTCAACCTTATCTTTTTTGGATTGGAGTAATACAACTTCCGGGTAGCCTCCATAAATAAGGTATTCATTAAGCAGGCTTATAAAATTCTGGTGTTGACTTTCGATCAGGTTTTGTAGCGAATGCTTGTCTTTTTCCCGTGAAAACAATTCTCTTAACCTCAGGAGTTTCTCTTCACCTTTAAAGGTTAAGAATTCATCAAAGCAGAGTGGCTCAACATTGAAAACCGATTTGCGTCCGGCCAAAGAGTCTGTGAACTTTTGCTTTAGTTGCAAACTTGACGATCCTGTTGCAATAATTTTAATATTAGGAAAATGATCAGCTATCAGTTTGAGTATATTAGACGGATCGTCCAGGAGTTGAATCTCATCAAAAATCACAAGGTTTTTAACACCAATGTCAATACCTTCAATTTGAAATATGTTGCCAAGTGTTTTAACGCCCTCATTTTTTAAATTGAATAAAGCTCTGTATTCTTTGTCTTCAAAATCAAAAGTAAAGATTTGCTTTTTTTCAAAATATGAAGCTTCAGAAACAAGTTTTGTCAGGGTGGTCTTTCCGGTTTGTCTGGTTCCCAGCAGAAAAATCACCTCCTTGCTGTTTAGCTTATTTAAGATTTCTGATGTCAAGTTTCTTGGATACATAGCAAATAACATAGTTAAAATGCAAATATAATCATTATTTAACTATGTTAAAGCATAGGCACTCTTATCGGTTTCTGTTTTTTGAACTTTCGTTTCCTAGAGATGTGTGGATACAAACTTACCGTAAACGGTATATTGGTAAACCACGAAGACACTAAGTTCACTATGACTCACTAAGTAGTGTTCGTCTTTTTAGTTGGGTTTTTGAATTATCAATAGCCCTGTCCTTTAGGGCAGGGATTGAATTGGAAGGATGAAAAACCCCTCCTTTTCGCTGTCAATGCCTGCGGCATTGACAGCGAAAAGGAGGCATTGGTTCTGATAATTTTATTAATCCCCGGGTTAAAACCCGGGGCTATTGAAAAATGCCGACTTTATAGAGCAAAAACTCGACATTATGGACAGACACTAAGTATAGGCTATTCCGGGCTGCAGCAGCTATTTCTTCACTATTTTCTTCAATGATGTCTTACCGTCGTATTCAAGTTCAAGGAAGTAAACTCCCGATGGATATTTTTCCAGTGAGATACTTTCGGTGAAATCTGTTCCTTCAACACAAAGCTGTTTTTCCAAAAGGACGCTCATATTTGCATCAAATATCCTTGCATCTATCAGGTGGTTTTCAAGCCCCTGGAAATTAACATGAACAAAGCCTGCTGTTGGGTTGGGATAAACACTTACAATATTTGATTTCTCCAAAATTTCCCGGGTGCCTGTAAAATCAACAACGCCAAATTCGTAAACAGCATATTTCCCAAAATCAGGTTCAATATCAACCAGGATGTTTCCATCGCTATCTTTAATTCTAAGGTAGCCGGTACCATAATTCGGGAAGTACCAAAAATCGAGACCATTATCTCCGGTGTCATCAATGCGTAGTTTGTAGCATCCCGGTTCAAGGTTTACCTCGTTGGTGTAAATTGTTGCATTTTCCAGATCATCCATTTCAAAAATCACATTCCCCGCCATATCGGTGAGCGAATAAGAGGTTTGATAACCCTGGTTGTTGGTTTTGCATTCAACGGTAAGGGCTTCGCCAAGCGGGTATAAATCTACCTCAGCAAATTGAATGGTGTAATTATTATTGTAAGCATATTCATCGGCTTCGCCATTTGGATTGCTGATGGTTACTGAAAATTGATTGTTGCTGCCCGACCAAAATGTATAATCCGATATCTCCAATTCCACCTCGATTGTTTGTAAAAACTCCAGTGAGCCAGTCCAGGTATATGACAGGACTTCTCCACCCTCAACATTGTATTCCAAATCGAGTGAGGTGAGTGTTGTAGCCCCTGTATTTTGAATCACCGCCACAGGATAGCCACATGCAGGGTTAAAGCGCTCGAAAGCGGCATTTTCGCCATTGGGTTTGGTGATATTTACGACGGCCGCATCGAGGTTAAAATTGGGCGCACCGTAGGTTACAAGCTGATTGCTCACCTGATAATTAGATGTTCCGGAAGCATAAGTCAGGTTGTAGTCGATGGAGTGTGTTTGTCCTGGAGTCACAAATTCGGTGATGTCATACTCGTACAAATCGCTGGGATCGCCGGGGCACCATCCTGCCCTGTCAAAAATCCAGGTTCCGCCCTGCGGGTAAATGGCTATATCGGCACATTCGGTCCACACCTTCCACTCAAATTCAGGGATATCACCATTGATGTTGAGGCTATGCCACCGCTGGGTAAATTCGCCCTGTTGGCCGTGGCCGGTAATAACTGATCTAACTTTGAAGGCTTCGCCATCCGGCCGGAAATAAAAATCACGTGGTTCATAAGCGCGGTCGTTCATCAGGTTGGTGTAATTGTTACTTGAAGCGCGCCAAATCTGATTGATGTCCAAAACATCGCGGGGCGGTGTGCCCAAAATATACCAGAATTGAATGTCCATATCTTCCTGCCGTTGGCCGCCCAGTTCGATGCTTAAACGTTTCCAACCTTTGAGGATAGGTTCAAAATCAGTTACATCAAAGAGCCAGGTTTTGCCTTCCATACCCAGATCAAGGTAAATTCCATAAGGCGTTACAAACGACATGATCTCGTATTTGCAGGGATAGCGTTTAAAATAATTTAGTTCTGTACTGGCAAATAATCCGGAAGCTGGAACTTCTGTGGAATCGATCAAAACGCCTTCAGGATCATAGGTATATGCCCATCCGGCCTGATGGTATAAATCAGAAAATACCACGTCAATACTGTCGTCGAGCATGGTTCCGTATCTTGGGATAATTTCAAATTCTCTTACATTATTTTTTATTTTTCCCACAGCTTCAGTAACAATATTATCTGTGATGGTTAAGTCGTATTCACCTTGCAGGAAGGTTACATTGGGGCGCTGCAAAACAGGCAGAAACCCCCTGTCCAGATCATTCCCTCTTTCGTAGCCCCAGGTAACATAATCATGAATTGTGGCGGTTTCGCCATAAGGCGAATCATCTGTGGTGGTTCCGCCTTCGCCTTCATCAAAGCGGTAATAGGCCACAAGGTTTTCGTAGTAGGGATGGCCGGGGATGATGCTCACATTCATCCAATCCTGGATTGTGGTTTGGTCGAGGGCTTTGTTAAAGATGCGCCATTCATCCATTTTCCCATAAAAGTTCCGATCGCCGGCGTGGATGTCTCCAATAATCAAATTCTGGATATTGATCAGGTTTGTTTTTCCGGTTCCGGAATGCCATAAGTCACCATTCAGGAAAATCTTCATCTCCCCGGTATTGGCATTTTTGGTGAAAGCCCAGTGGTTCCAGCGGCCTTTGATTTCATCAGGTGTGGCTGCTTTGTTGATGCGATCATAACCGCCATCATATCCACAATCGAAATAAACTGAGGAGTTGCTCCACGGTAAATGAATATTCAACTGGCGGTTGTTGTTTTCATCCACTCCACTGATGATGCTGGTTGTGGCGGGCAGGAACTCTTCACTGCCATAGGCCCAGAATGAAACGGTAATTTCCTGGGAAATGTTGGCCATAGGTTCTGCGGGTATTTCCAGGTGGCCCACATCATTGTAAAGATGGGTTCCATTGTTCACGAAAATTCCGAGATAATCAAGGGTTTCATCGCCCTTTATGGTCAATGGTTCTGCAGCTTCATCGTTGGTGAAAGAAAACTCCACGATCACGTTCGATTCACCATCCCAGTCAAAAGGCTCAAAAAACTGAATCCGGTTAAGTCCTGCTTCAAAAACATAGTCCTGGAAAAAGACCTCGGTAAATCCGTCAATATCCGGATCATTATGATACAAAGCCTCAGCAGTAGTATGCTTCATTTTCACCCTCAAAAAATCAACTTCGCTGCTGCCGCCAGCATCCAATATAACCCCGTCAATGTTTCCTGTGGTGGCACCGGCAGCAATTAGTTCGGATGCTAAATACAGGTATTGGGATTTTCCTGAATTATGATCTGCATTAATTGGGGGAGCCAGGTTTAAATCGCCATTACCCACCTGCGACTGGTTTTCAGAAATGATATTGTTCACCTCAACCTGCTTTTGCAGATGTTGGTAATAATTGTTGACTGCCTGATTGGTATAATAAAATGTATCGCCCGAAAAATGGGTGATGCTATGCGATTGCAGGTAATTGATCACCGAGTCTACCCTGGATGAATCCGTGATATACGTGTTGCATTTATAATCCCACTCGCCGCAGCCCAGGTTGGTATTTCCCGGAACAGAAACATTGCCGTCCTTGCAGCGCATGTTGTAAGCCATGATGATTTTTTCATAGGTTTGTCCCGGGTTATCCGGAAACAGAATCATCGTATCCCGGCCGTTGGGCGTAAAAGTTTGCGAATAATCAATGGTTTGGATAACGATGGTATCCCCTGTTGATTGGGCGAAAGATAAAATTGGAAAAAGGGAAATCAGTACGAGTAAAAATGTTTTCATATTTGAAATATTTTTTAATTCAGATCAAAATTACAGGAAAAAGTTAACATGCAATGATTTCGATGGGCGAATAGGTTAGTGAATATATCTAACGCCGATGTCCTGCGGACGATCGAAAGCTCTACTTCCCTCCGACCTTGAAGCGAGCGCGAGCAACTTCAAGCGTCAACCGAAGCCCGGCAAACCTTATTCTCCAAAACCAAACTCTGGAATATGTCTGACGTTCCGATGTCCTGCGGACGATCGAAAGTCGCACCCCCTCCCTGACCTTGAAGCGTCCGAAGGACCTTCAAGCGTCAAAAAAGAAAGAACTCGGGTTGTGCCAAAGGCATTACTTATCCGTTTCCGGGCCTGCAAACCCGTGGTTACCATTATTGCTTGTATGCGTTGATGATTTTGCCACAGCCTTCGATAACCTGGTTACGGAGAAAGCTCGGCTTCAACACCTCCACATGCTCCCCCCAGCTCAGGATAATACCAACGAACTCATGGTTGATCCCGATCAGGTATTCAAATTTATGCATGTCTCCATCTTCGTTGATCAGCTTCTGGCTGCTGTGGATGGGCTGGGTAAGGATGTACTTGCCGATGTTGTTTTTAAATCGCAGCACAACCTTCTCAGGTTCGCCTTCCGGGATGTTGACACCAATAAATTTCCCGAAATAAACCTCCGGGTTAAAAAGGTGGTGGGTGAATTGTTTCAGGGGTTCAACTTCCACACTTTCGATTCGTTCTAATCCGTAAATCCGCAAATCATCTCTTTCCTCACACCAGCCCACCAGGTACCAGCGGAATTTATATTCTTTCAGGTAATACGGGTGCACAGTAAACTCGCTCACCTCATCCCGCCAAAAGGAACAGTGCCGGATTTTGATGACCTGCTTTTTGCGGATCACCGGAATCAGTTGATCAATGTACTCCATGCCTTTTACCGGCGGGTTTTTCTCAAATTCGATGAAGTCCAGCTTTTCACCATCTGATCGAAGTTTGCGATAATTGATCAGCCGCACAACCTTGTCGATCGCTCCGCTAAACTCCTGAAAAGCATTCACAGCTCCATACTGTTGCAGCAGGCTGGCTGCAAAACGCAGCTTATTCAAATCGGCATCATCCACAGGTATTTTGTCGATGGAGTAATCCGGGTCGGTGTAAACGTAACCCCTTTTGCTGTGGTCGTATTCGATGGGAGCATAGTAGCCCAGGCCTTCGTTGTAGCGCATAGCATAAATGTCGTTTTCGATGGTGCGCAGGCTCACTTCTGTTCCGCTTTTATCATAGCAGGCATCTGCAATGGCTTGCTTGGAGGCGGGTTTTCCGTTGAGCAGCATCTGGTTGATGAGCTTGTAACGGATGGTTGCATTTTTGTTTTTTGGCATATCAGAAAATATTTTTCAGGTACACAAATACATGGTGGACTTGAACATTAATTTTGCAACATCAAAATTAACCATTTCCTAAACATTATAAATTATGTTGTTAACTGATCACATCGAAAACATTGTTCAACTGTCAGAGGAATCGAAACTGGCGCCGCTTACAATTAAAAAATGCAACAGAAATATTGAAGCCCTGTCCGGCTTCCTGAAATGTTCAAACATGCAGTCATTGCTTTTTGCTGTTATCCTCCACAACACGCTGGAAACCGGCAGCACTGATTTCAGGGACATTGCCAGGCATTTCGACGTTCCGGTAATGCACATTCTCAGGTATAAGTCCGACCTGGATGCGCTTATAAGGCACAAGTATATACGATTGGAAAACAATGATAACCCCTTTTCCCACCGCAGGCATATTGCATATTTCGTTCATCCTGTGCTCATCGACAGCATTTTAAAAAGCAAGCTTGCTGATGGTGTGGGCAAGGCAAAAAACAATGTTGAACTTTTGCAGCGGATTGCCGGAATCATCGAAAGTGCCTCTGAGCAGGGAGGTGGATATGATTTGATCGAGGAAGATGTGTTTGATTTTTGCAGACAAAATAAAAACCTCACACTTGCCAATAAATTGTTGAACAGCAATTTGCCAAAAACCGATCTCATTATCCTCACTGTGTTGGCATATAAACTTATAAATGGTGAAGATGAAGTTTCCATATCTGATGCCTGTGAGTTTCTGGACAACTACAAGCACCGGCAGTTGCAGCTCAGGCGCGGACTGATGAGTGGTAAAAATGTGCTCATCGTGCGTGGACTGGTAGAATTGGTTCCCGGCATGTTTCGCAACGACAGCGAGCTAACCATCACGGACAAAGGCCTGGAGTATTTGCTGGGTAGCGAAGCTGAAGAACTATTATTGAATTCATCTAAAGCCAAACGTGAAATTTTACCCGATAAAATCAAGCCCGTAAAGCTTTTTATGAACCAAAAGGAAGAAGCTCAAACAAACACTTTGAAGGGAATTCTTTCGCAAGATAAGTTTTTGGATATCAGCAAACGCATGCACGATAAAAACATGAAAGCCGGCTTCAGTGTGTTGTTTTATGGTGAGCCCGGAACAGGCAAGACCGAAAGCGTTTACCAACTGGCACGTGAAACCGGAAGAAGCATTCTGCCGGTAGAGATCAGCAGTGCCAAAAGCATGTGGTTCGGCGAATCCGAAAAACTGATCAAAGACATTTTCGACCGCTATCAAAAATTGCTAAAGGGCACAAGCGTGGCGCCCATCCTGCTTTTCAACGAAGCCGACGGCATCTTTGGCCGCCGCACCACCCAAATGGATTCTTCGGTGTCGCAAACCCTCAACGCCATGCAAAACATCATCCTGCAGGAAATGGAGGATTTCGAGGGCATCATGATCGCCACCACAAACCTCACCGAAAACCTCGATACGGCTTTCGACCGCAGGTTTTTATACAAGGTTAGATTTGAAAATCCCGATCTGAATACGCGCATGCAGATCATGCAAAATAAAATTCCCTTTCTGCCCCCCGAAGCCATCGGGCAACTCTGTGAGCAACATAAGCTCACAGGGGGCCAGGTGGCCAACATCGCCAAAAAATGCAACATCCATGAAATGCTGGAAGGCAGTTTGCCCGATCGCAACACGGTGGATGCATTTTGCCGTGAAGAACTGGGGCTGAAGGAAAAAGCGAAACTTGGATTTTAATTTGATTAATTCACAAAATATTAATTTATGTTACCACGTCCTTTAGGGCGTGGGTTTTGAGAAACAGAACGCTTCCAAAAAAAATCCTGAAAAATTTTATTTTATCATTGTGAAAATTTTTCAGGATTTTTAAGAGGCTATGATTCAATTTTTTAACTCCACGCCCTAAAGGACGTGGTAATTGAACACTATTTTTATGAATAGTGTAGGTTAAGAACTTAAAAATGAAACATCATGGAAGAAGAAAACACTGAAAACATCGACCCAAAAGAAAAAGAAACAATCCTTCGTGACTTACACTGGTGGCTTTACGATCTTGAAGAACAAAATGACATCGACATGCTGTATCAACTTACAGATTTGAAAACCGAATGGGAAGATGGGGTGGATTGGGATAAATAGGTTTGTTAGATTCCTCACTTCGTTCGGAATGACAATTATCGGTAGTGAGAAGGAGGTGGAGGGATCGGGCGCGCTGCGCCCGATCCCTCCTTCCTCTCCAGTCAATGCAAACCTTGTCACCTCGATGGAGCTTGCAGCCTGCCCCGACCCATCGGGGACTGAGAGGTCTGTTTTATTTAATACCCTACAAATAGCTGTCAGTAATATCGGAGGGAGAAATCTGCTGGTTTTCAATCACTATTAATTTCAATAGTTCCGTTGATTTAAACCAAACTTCAGTCTTCAAATTTTAATTTAATAGCGAAGATTCTAATATTCAACTTATTCAGATAAAAAAATTATGAAAAAGAAAACACTTTACATCGACATGGATGGTGTGCTGGTGGATTTCCAAAGTGGAATTAACCGGCTGCCCGATAAAATCAGAAACAGGCA
>CAYNDN010000149.1:0-9606 GCA_964395075.1 uncultured Lentimicrobiaceae bacterium
CAGGCCGGTGTAAGTGGCGGAGCTATTCGTTTTGCCTCCAATAATGCAGCATCATCATTAACTATTAATAACAGTATTATTTGGGATAATACCGCAACAACTTCAGGAAACGAACTATCGCTGGTAAGTACAGCATCTACAACGCTTAATTATTCCTGTTATAAAAACCAGGCCAATGATGTAGTCGTGCAGAATGGAACATTGGTAACAACCAACAACAACATCACCTCCGATCCGCTTTTTGTAAATCCTTCGGCTGGAGATTTTCGGGTATTTGGCAATTCACCCTGCGTAAATACCGGATCTAATACTTATAATTTACTATCAACCGACATCAGAGGACAGAACCGCATCCAGAACACGACCATAGATTTTGGAGCTTATGAATGGACTTCCGGCATTGATCCGCTTACCAATATTTTCAATTGGACGGGTGCTGTCTCCAACGACTGGAACACCCCCGGCAACTGGGATCAGGCTTCAGTACCCTCAGCAAACATCAATGCTATTATCCCTGATGCAGTCAACGATCCCATCGTTTCGATGAGCCCGGAAAATCCCGCCGAATGTAGCAACCTGACCGTTCAAAGCGGGGCAATACTAACCATAGCCTTCAACGGCAGCTTAACTGCAAACGGATCGCTGACAAATGATGCCGGCAACAGTGGAATAATTATCCAATCCACAGCCTCAGGCACAGGATCGCTCATCCACCAAACGGCAGGGGTGGATGCTACTGCAGAGCGATATATCCCTAAATATGTGTCGGGTGCTACAGGCTGGCACTACCTTTCAGCTCCGGTTGCAGCACAGCCCATCCGCCCGGAATTTGTGGCCAGCCCCGTTCCCGACCCCAACGATGACTTTTACAAATTCAGTGAACCACAGTATATCTGGATCAACACCAAAAACAACGAGGGCAACTGGGACAATAACTTTGAGAGCAACTTTGTTGCAGGACGCGGATATGCAGTGGCTTACGCCAACAACGTGACCAAAGTTTTTGAAGGCGATCTCAATGCCGGCGATTTTACTTTTGACGGAACCACCACCCCCGCCATCACCTACACTGCCGAAGGCGGCATCGGCTGGAACCTGATGGGTAACCCCTACCCCTCGGGCCTGGATTGGGATGAATGCGAGCGAACAAATATTGATGGGGCGGTGTATGTTTATGATGGCAACAACGGACAGTACCTTGCCTGGAACGCTACGGTGGGCTCGCTCGCCGATGGCGTAGTTCCGCCCATGAACGCCTTCTTTGTTAAGGCTTCCGAAAATCCAAGCCTGACAATACTGAATGATGCACGGGTGCATACCACGGCCAACTTCTACAAATCAGAAAACTTTGTCGAAGATTTGCTGGTGCTGAAAGTGGAAGGCAACGGATTTTCCGATCAAACTTACATCCATTTTAACCCGGATGCTTCCGAAGGTTTTGATCATGATTTTGACGCCTACAAACTTTCGGGCATTGAAGCCGCCCCACAACTCTATACCAAAACCGGCGACACGCGGCTCAGCATCAACGAGCTGCCTTATTCCAACGAAGAAATCACCATCCCGCTAAGTTTGAAAATTGGCAAGGACGGCGAATACACTATTTCCGTTGCCCAAAACACTTTCTGGGAAACGGTGGATATTTCGCTCAAAGACCTTCAAACACAAATAACTTACAACCTCAGAACGAATACACAATTAACGATTACACAATTAACAAATAACTCCCCCGACCGCTTCCTGCTCCTCATCAACGGAGCTACTTCCATTGAGGAAAACTCCACGGACACCAGAGTAGAAATTTACAGCTATGGAAATCAGGTTTTTATCAAAACAGATGAGCACGTAGAAGCGCACGTTGGGGTTTATAATTTGCTGGGGCAGCAGGTGCAGGCTCGAACCCTGACAGGGTTTGAAACCCTGTCAGGGTTCAATACTGGCTTCTATCTTGTAACCGTTAGAACAGACAAAGCATGGGTAACCAAAAAAGTATTTATTAAATAATCATAACCCCCTCCTGCCGAGCTTCGCTCGAGCATAATCGAGGCTTTGCCTCGGTACACCCTCCCCCAATTGGGGGAGATGCCGAAGGCAGAGGGGGCAAAAACATAATGCGTAAATATCATGAAAACACTTATCAAAACAGCAGCAACACTATTAATGCCGGGCTTTGCCCGAGCATGCACGATGCTTTGCATCGGCGCAATCACACTATTTACCATTAACCCCCTGAGCGCCCAAAACGGCGACCCGCCGCCGCCGCCCGGAGAGCATGGCCAAAATGGAAATCAGCCTCCCGGCGTTGAAGCGCCCATAGCAGGCGGCATCAACATTTTGCTGGCGCCTGGCACAGCCGGAGGAGGGAAGTAGGTTTAGGAGTATCTCAAAATGAATCATCAGTATCACAAGAAAGTGGCCGGTATAAAAATAAGAGTCTTGCTATAACTATCAATTCGATACGTAAATCTTTAATAATAATTTGTTTTACTAAACACGATCAACGATTTTTGTGCTAACAAAATCCATAAGACAATGAAACACAAATTATTGCCTCTCCTCTTTGTATTGTTACTTAATGCTACCTCCGGACTAATAGCCCAACCACACACAGCGGATATTTTCGCAAAACTGGAAACTGCAAATGATAACAAGCAAAAAGTCAACCTGTTGAACGACCTCGCCTTCAGGTACTTTGGCTTTATTAACGACTCGGCAAAAATAGTGCTTGATGAAGCTATGAAATTATCAGAAGAGGAACAATACATCTACGGCATTGTGCGCACACTTATTGGATATGCCTATTTCGAAATCACAAATGATAACTATCCACAGTGTATTTTTTACCTCGATGAAGCCATGAGCTACTACGATCAGATTGAAAAAAAGAAACTCTATGGCTCTTGCTATAATGCTTATGGAATAGCCTATAACGAATTGGGTGAATATGACAAAGCTCTGAAATATTATCAAATGGCATATGATAACATGGTGGACCAAGGCAGAGATGCAAGTCCGATACTGGCAAACATCGGTATTATTTACAATAAACAATTTAACTTTAGTAAAGGTCTGGAATATTTTAACAAAGCCCTCGGGGGAGCTGAAAAAATTGAGAATCCCTATCAAATTATAGGAATACGTGAAGCTATTGCCACAAGCTACGCAGAGATGAAGGAATACAAAAAAGCTATTTCAGAATACAAAAAAATAATTGCCCTTGCCGAAAATGTTGGGATTAAAGAAACCAAAGCACTTGCTTATGGAAATTTAGGTAGGTCGTACTATTACGACGATGATATGGAAAATGCGATTGTTTTCCTGGAAAAGGGGATTAAAATTTTTCGCGAAACAAATGAAAACAAATCGCTGATCAGCGACTTATGCATACTTGGTGAAATATATGCCAAAAAAAACAAGCTGCAAAAAGCCAAAAATCTTTTGACTGAAGCAGAGCAAATAGCGAGTGAGATCGGTACAACAGACAAACTGGCTGCTGTACTTGAATCATGGGCTGTGTATTTTGAGGAATCCGGCGAGTATATCAAATCCATCGATTCGTACAAAAAATTCGTCAGATTAAATGACAGCCTTTATGCCGAGAAACAAAATTCAAAAATTGCACTTCTGGAAACAAAATTTAATTTCAGGCAGCAAAAAAAGGAAATCGAATTGCTAAATGCTGAAAATAAGTTACAAGTTGAAAAAGCGCAGCGACATAAACAAAGAGCCAATTTTTTCATCATGCTGGGAATACTCCTGATTGGCATTGTGGTACTCGTTTTTTTGCAGTACCGGAAAACAAAACGTACAAACAGGCAGCTTACCAAAAAGAATCTGGAATTGATGAAAGCTGAAAACAAAAACGATGAGCTTAAAAAATCAGCTTCCAATTACGCTGATGCCCATAAGGATGAACTTGTTGAAAAGGTAGAAAATATAATGATACAGGAAAAGGTTTTTACCAATCCCGGAATCACCATCGATGATCTGGCTGCAAAACTCAACACCAATCGCAGCTATTTATCGCAAATCATCAACCGACATTTCAACAGCAACTTTAAAAGCTACATCAATACCCATAGGATAAGTGAAGCCCGACGCCTGCTTGTAAATCCTGAGTTTAAAAATTTCACCATTGAGGCCATCGCCACGGAAGTTGGCTTTGGTTCAAAATCGGTATTTAACGAAACATTTAAGCGCGAAACAGGCCTCACTCCATCCGTCTTCCAACGAAATGCAATAGCCAACTAAAAAGCTTTATTATCAATATTTTACATGGATAAATGCTTGTTCGGTTTTATCAAACCGTACTGCATAAACTTGCATTCACTTATGTTCATGGTTTAGATTTGCCTCATCAATTCACAAAAATAAATTTCAGGAGGCAACATGAAAAATTTATGTACAATTTCAGCAATTTTAATTTTCAGTATTACACTGCAAGCACAAGAAACATTTATCAAAACCTACGGTGATTCAAAAATGACTGAGGGTATTGCCATCCTTGAACTGGATGATGGCAGCTTTTTAATGGCAGGAAACCTCAATGACCACAACGCTTATCAAAATGACATTTACCTTGTAAAGACAAACGCAACCGGCGATACTATTTATACCCGGCGTATCGACCTTGACACGCAGTATGGTTTTAAAAATCATGCCGTACACACCCTACTGCCAACTTCTGACGGAAATTATGCACTTTCGGTTATGTATCAGGACTCAGACCCGTTATTGATTAAAGTAAACAGTTCCGGCGATGTATTGTGGTACAATAATATCCAGCCGCTCAGATCTTACAAAGCAACAAGCAATCAATATGGGTTTGGTTTCGACTTCAGAGAATGCCCCGATGAAGGGTTTGTTTTTGCCCTGGGCAGGGAAATCATCAAAACAGATTCATTGGGTAATTTTGAGTGGAAACACCATGTTACCGAAGTACTATACAATACCTGCTTTTTATATGGTATCGAAATTTCAGATCAGGGAGTTATTGCCGCTACAGGCTATTCAACACAACAAAATTCCGGCACCAACGACGATATTTATTGCATTGCCGTTGATATGCAGGGGAACTTGTTATGGGATGTTGCTTATGAAAATCAGGGACATGATCATGCATTTTCGGTGTGTGAAAATACCGGTGGTTTTGTTTTGACGGCTATGGATGCACTGCCCAACAGCGGAAACCCCGATATACTGTTGATGAAAATAGATTATGTGGGAAACGTAATTTGGAATAAAAACCTGAATGTGGAAGTTGGCGCACGTCCCTACAATATTTCCAGCTCAGCTGATGGCAGCATGATGATAACCGGAGAAGAGTATCTGAATAACAGAACGTATGCATTTTTATATAAAATAGATGCAGAGGGTGAAATTGTATGGAATGCATATTTCCAGGATGATCCCGGTAATGAATTCCATATAGGTATGGAAGTTATAGAACTGGCTGATGGAGGGTATGCAATTGTTGGGACCACCTCCGATTCACCGAATTTTTCGAATATGATGCTGATAAGAACTGATGAAAGTGGTATCGTTACTTCCACAAATGAAATGGCAACTCCAAAAATTCTTGTGGCATCCTGTTCCCCTAATCCGTTCAGAAATTTTACCACAATTAGTTACACATTGCAAACTGATTCACAAATTTCGTTTAGGGTTTTTAATCAGCAGGGGGCATTACAATTCAGCAAATACCTTGGAGCACAGCACGCAGGCAATCAACAAATAACCTGGAACGGTACATCATGGAATGGGCAAACTTTATCTGCAGGAATTTATGTGTATCAAATTAGGGAATCCAAAAATTTGCTCTATTCCGGGAAATTGATTCTACAATAAAAGGCTACATCAGAAGGCAATCTCCAAAAAGGTTGCCTCCTGGTTGGAGATGGGCGCGGCTTAATGTCGCGCCTTTTTTTAGCATTTAACAGCCAATCCATCCAACCCCATATCGTATTTATTCAAGATTTTCAGCATGAAAACCGGAACATTTTTGTTCCGGTTTCAAAAATTTATTCCACTTTAGCGTTTTATTTTCTTTCTATCAAAACATAGTTTTATGAAACGCTTATTGCTTCTCCCAATCCTGCTCGCATTTTGTGCAATTGCTTTTTCACAGCCCGACAGCCAGTGGATTCGATATTCGGCTATTTCGCCGGATGGATCTCAAATAGCTTTTACCTTTAAAGGTGATATTTATTTGGTGGATGCTGAGGGTGGACTAGGCCGGCCACTCACTTTTCATAAAGCCCACGACTTTATGCCGGTCTGGTCGCCGGATGGAAAAACCATTGCTTTTGCCTCCAACCGTTTTGGGAATTTTGATATTTACACCATCCCTGCTGAAGGTGGTGAAGCTAACCGGCTTACTTTTCATTCAAATGACGAATTTTGCTATGATTTCACCCACGACGGCCAAAACATCATTTTTGGTGGCCATCGTATGGATGATGTCGATCACCGGCAATTCCCAACCCCAAGGCAAACGGAAGTTTATACGGTACCGCTGAACGGAGGCCGGATAGAACAACTTTGGACTATTCCGGGTGAAGATATTTACGTGAGTAAAGATGGAAACACAATGGTTTATCACGACAAACCCGGCGGCGAAAATCAGTTCAGGAAACACCACCAATCAGCCGTTTGCCGGGATATCTGGATTTGGGATAAAAATTCAGATACCCATACCATGCTCACCCGGTTTAAAGGAGAAAACCGCAACCCTGTTTTTAGTCCTGATGAAAAAAGTTTGTACTTCCTGAGCGAGGAAAGTGGAACTTTTAATGTTCACAAATTGAATTTGGATGATCCGGCCAACAGCACCCAAATCTCCAATTTCGATTTTCACCCTGTGCGCTATCTAAGTGCCAGCAACGATGGGAAACTCTGCTACACTTACCACGGAAACCTTTACACCCAGATTGAAGGAGAAGAGCCCGTAAAACTTGAGGTTGAGGTAATCACCGAAGGGAAATCCAACAACGAACTGGTTTTACCAATTACCGGCAATGTGAGCGAAATGGCTGTTTCGCCCAATGGTAAAGAGGTTGCTTACATTGTGAGAGGTGAAGTTTTTGTTTCGTCGGTGGAAGGAAAAATGACCCGCAGGATCACCGAAACACCGGCACAGGAGCACTTTGTAAGTTTTTCGCCGGATGGCAAAACACTGTTGTATGCAAGTGAGCGCGATGCCAAATGGAGCATTTTCAAAACCACAAAAGTAAAGGATGAAGAACCTTATTTCTACGCTTCCACACTGCTTAAAGAAGAAGCGATAATCGAAAATGAGCAGGATAATTACCAACCCAAATTTTCGCCTGACGGAAAGGAAATTGCATATATCGAAAATAAGGTCTTTCTGAAAGTTTTTAACATCGAAAGCAAGCAAAGTCGCACCCTGCTAACCGGCGACGAACTCTACTACATGAGCGACGGTGGCCAGTATTTTGAATGGAGCCCCGACAGCAAATGGCTCCTCGTGGAATATACCCCGGTACTGGCCAATAAAGAACTGGTGCTTCTTCCTGCTGATGGCTCAAAGCAAATGATAAACCTTACTGAAAATGGTTATAATGATTTTATGCCCAAATGGGTAAACGGCGGCAAACAAATCCTGTGGTTCAGCGACCGCCAGGGCTTACACTCCATCGCACACAGCGGATCCAGACAGGCAGATGTGTATTCCATGTTTCTGACAGAAAAAGGATGGGATCAGTTTAACATGACCAAAGATGAATATGCCTTGTGGAAGGAAATGAACAAAGAGCCCGAAAAAGAAGAAAACACAGATCAGAAAAAAGACAAGAAGAAAAAAAAGGATGAACCGAAAAAGGACAGCCTAAAGGTAAAAATTGACTGGAAAAATTTGGAGGAAAGAATCAAACGGCTGACGATACATTCATCAAGTTTGAAAGATGCTGTTTTATCAAAAGATGGGGAAACGCTCTACTATCTTGCTGTTTTTGAAAAGGACATGAACCTATGGAGTACAAACCTGCGCACACAAGAAACTTCAATGCTGGTGAAGATTGGGGGTAAGTCGGGCAGCCTTACATGGGATAAAAAGATGGAAAACCTCTTTTTGCTTTCCGGAGGTAAAATTTCCAAAATTGATTTAAAGGAAAAGAAAAATACGCCGATAAATATCAAAGGGGAATTATTACTGGACGTAGCTGCAGAACGGCAAAATATGTTTGATCATGTTTGGAAACGTAACAAAACCATGTTCTATATTTCCGATTATCACGGTGCCCCCTGGGATCAGTTGAAGGATGAATATGAACCTAAATTGTCTTCCATCAGCAGCGATTTTGAATTTACCGAATTACTCTCTGAAATGTTGGGAGAACTCAATGTTTCGCACTCCGGTGCCCGGTACCGCCCAAAAAATCCTTTGGGTGACAAAACAGCTTCGTTGGGCATTTTTTACGATTTTGATTTTGATGGCAATGGACTAAAAATCAAAGAGGTTATCGAAGGTGGGCCATTTGATAAAAGTCACCTCAATATAAAACCAGGAATGATCATCACCAAAATTGATGGTGTCGATATTACAAATGACTTTGATTTCGCCAAACTGCTCAACCGCAAGGCAGGTGAATTTGTAGCGGTTTACGTAAAAGATCCTGTAGCAGATACCGGAGCAAACATTACCATCAAGCCCATTTCTCTATCCGAAGAAAACAAATTGCTGTATAAACGCTGGGTAAAAATAAATGAAGCTGAAGTGGACAGCCTGAGTAATGGAACCATCGGTTATGTTCACATTCCCGGAATGGGTGATGGCCCTTATCGGAATACATACGGCAAAGTGATGGGTAAATATCATGACTGCGACGGAATTATCGTGGACACACGAAACAATGGCGGCGGCGATCTGGTATCGGATTTGGCCATGTTCCTGTCAGGCGAAAAGTTCCTTGATTATGCCATCGAGAGCCGGTCACTGGGCTATGAGCCTGGCTGGCGCTGGACAAAACCTTCGCTGGTAATGGTAAATGAATCCAACTACAGCGACGGCCATTGCTTTGCCTGCGGTTACCAGGAACTCGGCATCGGTAACCTGGTAGGAATGCCGGTACCCGGAACCTGTAGTTGGGCAGGATGGGAAATGTTGCAAAACGGAACGGTGCTTTGGGGTTCTATTCCGATTAGCGCGAAAAACAGTAAAGGTGAATGGTTGGAGAACAACCAAACCGAACCGGAGATCAAAGTGAAAAATATGCCGGGCATAATTGATAATGGCCGGGACCAACAATTGGAAGCCGCTGTGGAAGATATGTTAAAAACGATTAATACAGATTAAACTCCGGGTTCAAGACCAGAGCCAGAAAAGCCTGGATTTAAAAACAACTTTCAAAAGTACTTTACCTGAGTTCTATAGGAACTCAAGATACAAAACTTTATATGTATGTTGATCGTTATGATTACCATGGTAAAAATAAAAGCTTTTAAGATACTGTTGATCATGATTTTGGTGTGCTATTTTGCATTCCTGCCAAAAACCTCATTACATGGTCAAAACAACGAAAATGCATCAAACAGGATTAAAACCCTTGCTGCATCAATCACAGAGAACCTACCCAGCGATCAGGAAAA